>JAGGZO010000023.1 GCA_021161995.1 Candidatus Aenigmatarchaeota archaeon | reverse complement strand
GTCTATAAATACAGCAGTAGTTAGAACCCATGTAATCGCATTAAAGACATTTCTATACCTCTCAATTCCTAGTACCATTTCAACAATGAATTTCAAGATCCATACAACAACCAATACTATGATAGGAAACACCAGTTTTTTAAAAGATTGAAATATTAATATTTTATTTTTTTTCACATGTTGCCACCCTAATTTCATAGCATAATATATCCCCACATTTTAGAACTTTTTCTGCTCTACATCAAATGTCTAGCGCTATGGGCTTCATGTTTTAAAAATGTTAGGGGGAAAGGATTTAGAAATAATTTAACCATTCCCCTTCTTTAGCATTATAGTTCAACCCCAAAAGAGACACTGTATGATACAGCCTATTCCAGCTGAACCCGCACAGATAGCACATGGTATACATGTTAGATGTGGGGGTGCAAAACACGAGATGCATGTGCCTATGCATGCCCAACAGCCCCATGGATCTTGAGCACACCACAACCCTAGACACTCTGCCATACAATCTTCAAATCCAGCCGTGAATGGTAATCCTGCAATCCGACCGTTGTTACTAACTGAAAAATAGTAGATTTTGTTTTTTACAGTTATTTTGTAGAGAAAACCATCTGTTATCTGCTCTTTTTCAACAACTGCTGTCTTTTGTATTTTATCGTTCTTTACTATGTATACAAGAAATGAAAACCCTTTATACCCAGTGTTTTCTAATGGTATGAAAACTATGTTTGTTCTATCTTTTGTGGCAGTAACTGTAGCATTTTCTAAGTTTAAGGGAAGTTTTTGATTTTCTATCAACTTTACAAATTCATCTGAGTTCACCACGGTATTTATTATAGCAATTTTCTTCTCTACTGCAACCGGTTTCACAGGTTTACAAGCACTAACACTCATAGGACCAACAAGAGCACCCACCGAAACAATGAGAAACACCAACCCCAGACTCAAAATTTTCTTCTTATTCAATTTTTTCACCTCCCAAACAATTTTACAGCAATAATAAAAAATAATATATCAATATATAAATTTTATGTAAAAATAATAATAAATTCTAAAGAAAATGTTATCATAATAACTAAATGTGGGAATTTTAAACAATTAAAAACCAAAAATTTTATCTTCTAAACAATTTTTTCCAAACTTTTTCTTTTTCACGCTCAAAATAATATTTCAATAGATCAAGTTTTATAATTTTCTATCACTTGTTTTACATCACAACCAGTTGAGCTAACACAAATTTTTCTCTTTGGAGAATAAACCAGAAAGGTGCAGGGTAAAAATGAGCTTAGCTTGGATAGCCGCCGATTTTTAAAGTTGGGTCGCCAAACAATTCTAACCCCTCGATCTCGTGATAGCTCATAGATGAGAGATAGGGATGGTTGTTTAAATAAGCGGTTAAAATATCTACCAGTAGCTCACCAGCTACATCCTTTCCCTCCATATAGGATTTAAAAAACTGCATGTCTATGTAACCATTAAAATCATAGAGAACATAATCTCTGAGAAAATACATTAGACTATAAGTAACATATGCGAAGGATGCAACTGCTCCTCCATTATCTGATCTAACAAAATCCCATGCCAGGCAATCCCCCTGATCAAAGGCACCGCATAAACAAGCATCTATAATCACAATTGGTAGCTTATCTTTGTTTTTTAAACTTAATACATCTCTGCTGGTATACCCATGTAGCAAAGGTCTCAAGAGCAGAGACAACGGTTTATACGTTACCCATCTATCAATGCTTCCATGCCCAGTGAAAAGAACAAAACCTCCTCCATTCTCTATCTCCCTTTTAATGTTTCTCTTGGTCAATGGTTTTTTGTTCCCCCAAGGGAAATAACATGATGCATATAGTTTTTTAATATCAAAACCAGTTAGATTTTCTGCTATTCTATCACCTATATACTCCCCCTCTTTAACAGCTATATCCTTCCATTTTATCCCAGGTAGAAGTAAAAATATAAACTGAACTAAGTTTCTCAGCGGATGAGTATCACCAGCGCATATTATTAGATTGTTAAACCATCTCTTATTGTAAGTGTTACGTTCGTATTTGATTATTTTTGCTACCACAGTTGATACTTCTTTTTTATCCTTACAAGGTAGTCTACCAAGGTAGACATTTGGGTAAAAATCAACCTTGTCACTATTCCACTCCCAATTGTATTCTCCATATATACCATTATGATTTGCATCCCAGCTGCAGAAATCACCATTGGCATCATAGATATCAGCATAATAGAGATCCGTTGCAATAGGTTTAGTAAGCTGAGAAACTGTCCGGTTGGGTGAACTCATAAACATTATATGCCTATATCTCACAGGTAATTTATCCTTATCTCCAACAAGTAAAACATAGCTAACACCCCAATTTTCAACAGCATTTTTGATGAAATATTTTATTTTCTCAGGCCTATCTCTACCCTTAGCCGAAAAATAGGTTCCATTGTATATTTCTTCAACAGTTACAATTTTGGAGCTAACCCCAATTTTTTTCTTATGATCTACAAGAGGTTTAAGAGAGGAGCTAAAATCAGATGGAGCTATTATGAGCATGTCATACTCCCGTGTTTTAGGCATAAATGATATGTTTGTTTTTTTATACCAAATTGTTATCTCTGCATTTTCTATGTAATATAAAGTATTTTTAGCTGGAGAATATCTTACAGGATATGAATACAGTGATAAAAACACAGTTTGACTACGATTAAGAATTCCATTTCCGATATGATACCCCCACCATTCCTGAGGATAGAGTTTGTCATTATTATAAACAGAGTTGTTTTTGCCCTCTTTTATGATGTTTTTTCCCATGTTTGTCAACATAAAACCTGGGTTGAAAATGATTTCTTTTGAAATTTCAATTGTTTTCACTTTAGAATGGTTATAGGTGACATTTGCAATCCTTGTACCCAAGGGAAAAGTAAACACTGTAGTATAAACTGGCAGCATCGGCTCACCAATGTTCATTAGATAAGATGCTGCACCCTCTGCTTTCACCTCAAAATATCCTTTGTGCTCTACAAGTTGAGGCTGAGAGAAGTATATTTTTCTCTTTAGTGATATTATATTTTCATGGGGTTCCAAGGTTTTCTCTTCCTTCTCAGTTGGTGGCAGGATATTTTCAAATTTTAGACCAATAAAAAATGATACACCAGAGCAGATTAAAAATATAACAATCAATAAAGATAGGATTTTCTTATCTTTCAACCTAATTTCAACCACCATACAATAATATAGGATAAAAATATAGGATAAAAAATTATATAAATATATCGTAAGGTGAGAAGTGGTTTCTCTGTTACAATTTGTTCTTATAGTAAAGCTTGTTACTAAAGCAGTTGCAAATAGCATGTTACTCTATCTTATAGAAAGAAAGGCGGATAGTAAATTTTCTTATCTCTGGATATAAAAATTTCTTTTTGAAAACTACTTTTCCACAATAGGAAGATCACCATTATAGTTGTCCACCATGTTTGGGTAGTTTATGATGAAATGGCCTTTTATTTTATAGTAAATTATTTCACCAGTCATCCAACCTAGAATAAGGGGAATAATTTTCAATGTGGCGATTATACTTGGGGGGACTGTCAACTTTTTGAGGAAATCATTTTGAGTAAATTTAGTATTTTCAATTTCTAAAATTTGGTTTGGAATAAAAAACCCAGGGAGGGGATAAAATGCTGGACAGACTCCTGAAGATAATTGTGGATAGGAGGAACCTGGAGATTAAGGTTCTAGCGGTCTTAGTCTACCAAGCAGGTGTATCATATAGAAGGGTAAGGGATATCTTTGGATGTATAGAACCATATTTTCTCATGAAGCTCTACGTAAATGGTATCTTAAATTGAAGACACTATTTGTTCGGGAGATGAAACCAAGGTTGAACTAGAAAACCAATTGGGTTTACATATGGAATGCCATAGATGTAGATGATCGCAGTATCATAGCAATCCACGTCCCTACAACCAGAACATCTCCAGATGCAATATACTTTCTCATAAAGGTTCTGGAATGCTGTAAAAAACCAGCCATTGATCTTGGTAGATAGAAGATAGTGGTATAGATGGGCTCTACGGAGACTTGGTTTAAGATATGATCATCAAACCTTTGGAGAAAGAAATGCAATTAGAACAATGGCATAGTCTGTTCAAAGCTAGAGTGAAACGTTTCCGGAAAAGATTCCCTCATCATAGCTCACTGGAAAGTGTTAAAACTTGGACCATGGCATGGTGTGCCATCTATAATCTATGCTGGAGGTGAAAAAGTTGACAGTGTCAAATCAATTATACAAAAAGTATATAAAGGAGGGATTTTTTATTACGAAAAAAATTAAGGGTTGTTATTATGGTAACAATAAGTCATGTTGTTAAGAAAATAGTTTCTAGAAATGCTCTTATTCATGAGACTATGCATAGAGGTATACTTTCTTTCACCGCCCTAGCAGAAACTATAAGACCAGAAGTAGAGGAAGAACTTGGTAGAAAGGTGAAAAATTCTGCTATTGTCATGGCTCTGAGGAGACTTGCAGAAAAACTTGAAGAAAACGCCCCAAGACCATCATTTCATTATTTCATGGAGACAATAAAAACAGATATATGCTATATTGTGGTCAAATTCCATCCTAGACTTCTAAACAAAATACAAAAAATTTGCTCATTCATAGAGTTTGACAAGGGAGGTATGCTCAACATAATACAAGGAAACTATGAAATTAGCATAATAACAAACCAGAGATATAAGAATCAATTACTTGATCTGCTAGAGAATGAGGAAATTCTAAAAGTTATAGATAATCTAGTCTCCATATCTCTTCAATACTCAGAGGAATATCTTTCAGTACCTGGAGTTGTATATGATATATCAAGATTTCTTGCGTGGGAAAACATAAACATAATAGATATAATATTAACAAGAACAGAGCTGAGCATAATTGTTGATAAAAAAGACATGATAAAATGTTATAGCATCTTGGAAAAATTTGCAGAAAAATAATGCTACCTAGGCAAAATATTTTTCAACCTATGCAAAGCCTTTATTTTTTCATCTTTCCCTATTTTTGCTTCTTCGATACTTCTTCTTAATATCTCTATAGATTCATCCATTGCTTTTCTATCAACAGGAAATGGAACGCCGTCTTTTCCTCCAACAGCAAATGAATATTTAACCGGATCTTTCCAGGAAGGTTTAGCTCCATAAATTAGATCAGATATTAATGCAAGAGCTCTAACAGTTGAGGGGCCTACGCCTCTGATAGATAACAATTCTTCATAGTTGCGAGGCTGAAGTTCGTATATTTTTTTCATCAAACCCCAGTTAATGTTTCTTGGCATATGAAGATACTCTATAGAATATGTCCCTTCTTTATTATCTCCATTTGATATCCATCGATCTAAGGTTTTTTGGTTTAGATTCAACAACTTTGTCCAATCGTTTTTGAGATGTACAATATCATCATTAACTAGATCTAAAGACACTTTTTGTGTTTCAATGCTAATTCTTGATGTCATATCAAGCACATTATTTTCCCTAGAATCACATAATATAGATACATGTGGTTCCACCACAAAATTATCTAATTTCTCTGATAACCAGTGATATCTGCGAGCATAACACTTTGTTGGATTCATGCCCTGTTGAATTACTGCCCATTCTCCATCTTTAGAAAATATAAACATATGATGATAGAGCTGATAACCATCCTGCAACGCGGCATTATCTACTTTTGCTACCATTTTACTAGCATAGGTTAGCTTGCTAATCTTGTTGGTAGAAAAATTGAAAAAATTGGTGCCAATTTCATTTATTTGTTCAGGGGTTTTGAGCGAAGTTTTTCCTTTTCCACCAGCAATAGCTATCTCGAATTCATTAGGATCGAGGGCTTCTTTTAATGCACCACAGGTAACAGTGGTACAGCCGCTACTATGCCAATCAAACCCTAATACACAAGATAATGCTTGAAACCAAAAAGGATCAGATATTCTCCTTAAAACTTCTTTACTGTCATATTCATATATTATAACCTTGAAAATTTCTCTGGCTAATTTTACCATTCTCTCAAAAAGCCACCGAGGTGCTCTTCCTGGATGCAAAGGTAAATCTGCAATACCTGTTCTTTCCATAGAGATTAAAAAGACTATTGTCATCCTATAAAAAATTTATCTGTAGATTAGTAAAGGTATTCTATAATTTCGACATATTTATAAATTATTTTGATATATATTTTGTGTTAAGGTGAAATAGTATTCCTACAGAAAAAAGAGAAACATGGAGTTCAAGGTTTTCATTCATAATGGCAGCTGTTGGATCAGCAGTGGGTCTAGGAAATGTATGGCGTTTCCCATATGTTTGTTATAAAAACGGTGGCGGAGCATTTTTAATTCCCTACTTTGTCGCGTTATTTACTGCAGGAATTCCTCTTATGATACTAGAGTTCTCTTTGGGGCATTGGACTAGAAACCCGCCACCTAATGCTTTTAAAAAAGTTAATAAGAAGATGGAATGGATTGGCTGGTGGTCCTCACTTGTACCATTTGTTGTAGCTCTTTACTATGTAGTAGTTATGGCATGGTGCTTCTCATACATGGTATATTCAGTTGATTTGAGATGGTCTAGTAATCCTGAGGGGTTCTTTTTGAATAATTATCTGGGTATCACCTCTGGGCCTTTATCTATAGGCGGGTTTCGTATACCAGTTTTGCTGGGTTTAATAGCTATATGGTTATGTGTTTTCCTAATTTTATACAAAGGGGTTAAACGTATTGGAAAAGTGGTGGCAATAACCGTTCCTCTTCCTACCATTTTATTAGTAATTCTTACTATTCGTGGTCTTACCTTGCCTGGTGCTATGAATGGTGTTGAATATTATCTAGCACCTGATTTTTCAAAGTTATTCAATGTTAATAGCTGGCTAGCTGCATATGCCCAAGTATT
>JAGGZO010000066.1 GCA_021161995.1 Candidatus Aenigmatarchaeota archaeon | reverse complement strand
TTATCGGTGAGATCATCATTGGGGTGACAATATTTATCAGTATTTTAAAATCTCCAGCACCATCTATCTTTGCTGCTTCTTCTATTTCCTTTGGAATATCCTGTATGAAATTAACCAAAAGCATCATTGCAAGAGGAACGTTGATTAAAGTGTGGATCAGAACCAAGCCTATCCTTGTATCCACCAGGTTCAATCTGTTGTATAAAACGTATATCGGTACTGCAAATATAACCAATGGTATGGCTCTAAGGCTGACGGAAAATGGTAAGAGGAATTTTCTTCCAACGTTATATCTTGTTATAACATAAGCCGCTGGAAGGCATAAAATGATGGCAAATGTAGCGGAAAGCAGTGCTATAACAGTGCTGTTGGTTAGAAACTGAACGAAATGAAACGTTGGATTCGTGAATATATTTTTGTAATGTTCAAATGTTGGTTTAAATATCAAAGGTGGAGGAGATTTTGATATATCCGCTTCATTTTTGAGTGAGGTCATAATAACGTTCAAAAATGGTAGGTTGAATATGAAAATTAATGAGATGATCAGAGGAATTGTCCAAAACGGTTTCCCAGTTTTTCTTTTCATTCAATCATCCCCTGATGATTAATTTTATCGCAATTAGCGTTGGAATGAGCATTATCAAAAACAGGATTAAACTGGCTGCACTTGCAATACCTTGGATTCCCATATCGAATCCCATCTTGTAAATATATATACTAACACTCATGGTGAGATTTCCAGGTCCTCCACCTGTTAAAACATATATTGTATCAAAAATTCTGAACGATTCTATAAATCTCAAGAAGGAAGCAGTTATCAACGAGGGTATCACAAGTGGTAAGATTATCCTAAAAAGTAAGCTTTTAGAACCAGCTCCATCTATTCTTGCCGCATCTATCAACGACTTGGGTATGCTGACAAAAGATGCAAACATTATTATAATTACAAAAGGAGTCCATTGCAGAGTATCTATGAGAACCAATGTTCCAATTATATTTTTATTACTGAAAAAATCAATATCAACGTTGAACAACGCTGAAATGTATCCAGGTATCAATCCTATGAAGTTGTTGAAGAGAATTCTATTCATCAATCCAAATAATGTGGGAGCCATCATCATGGGTAGAATTAATAGAGTTAGTAATATACGGTTTTTCTTGAAATATAAATAATAAAAATAAGCTATAAAAAAACCAATCACACTTTCAATACCCGTGGTCATAGTTGCAAATTTCAAACTAAATCCCATTGAATGCCAAAAATCACGTGACATTATAACCTGTTTAAAATTCTTCAAACCAACAAATGGCATTTCATTCAAATATCCAAGAAAAACATCTCTCAAACTTATATTCAATGCACTTACAAAAGAGTAAATAATCATGAAACTCAAAAAAATTAGGAGTGGAAGTATGAAAAGAACATGATATTTCCTCTTGGGAATTTTCATCCCTCCTCGAAGCCTGGGATGATGAAATGGGGGATCTTATGATCCCCCATCAATCATCTTCCGAGCAGTTCTTCAACCTTTCTCTGAGCGATCTTTAAACCTTCATCAACGCTGACCTGACCAGTCCAGATGGATGTTAACTCATCCGATAATATTTTCAGTATGGACATTGTTTCTCCCCTCGTTGTTTCAACAAAACCATATTTTTTAACGTGTTCTGCTATTTTGGGAAATTCTGGTCTTTTATCTCCCATACTCATGAGTATAGGTTCAACAGGTGGAATTCCGCCATTGTTGGCATACATCTTCATCGCATCTTGAGTGGATATGAAAGCTAAAAATTTTAAAGCTGCTGATTTTTTTCGGCTATATTTACTGAGGGCTATACCAAGACAATGAACATGTGTAGAAGGATTAGGACCTGGAATAGGAGCTATTTCAACCTTATCATAGACGAGGGGAGAACTTTTTGGATCACTCAATATGTGATAAGCTGCAGACCATTGGATCATCATGAAAGCTTTTCCTGTTTTGAAAGCTTCATTCGCTTCACCAAATTCATAGGTTGTCACACCTGGTGGGACCGTCCCCATATCGTACAATTCCTTGTAGAAAAGAGCTGCTTTCCTTGCGGGTTCTGTAACAATATTGAATTTGCCGTTCTCATCGAACCATTTTCCTCCCATGGACCACAGTACATCATTCCATATCATTATATTGTAAACAAGGTTCTTCATTTGTAGAACGTTACCATATTTTGTTGGAGAATCCGGATTATATTTTTTTGTAAAGAATATTGCAGTTGCCTTATAGTCATCCCACGTCCATTCGGATGGATCCTTAGGGGTGAGTTTTCTCCCCACGTATTTTTCACTCAGTTCTTCATACTTGGATTTCCACTGGGGGTCTGTTAGGAGTCTTTGCATGAGGTCTTTTCTATAATATAAAAAGTGATTGCTAACGTCCATTGGAAGTCCATACAATAATCCTTCATAGGACATACTGTCTAAGGCTGATGCTATGAATATATCCGGATTTAGATTGAACCCCTCGAGTGGAACCAAATGCTGTGCCAGTCTTCCAAGTATATAGGTTGCAACGAACACAATATCGATGGTTGGTGAATGTGCAGCCAACATTGTTTCCTGCTTCGTCCAGAACCCTTCCCTGCTAAAGTTTATTATTTCAACTTCTACTCCAATTTTTTTACCCTCCGTTTGGTTCCACCAATTTACAACCTTTTGCATTGCTTCACTCTCTGGTCCAGGCCAATAAACCATGTTCACCTTCACAATGGAGAATACGAAAGATGATAGAAGAACCAGAAATAAAATAATTAATACTTTTCTCATGATCCAACACCTCCGAAGATTCATTTTGGGATAACATTAAGAGAACTCAGTGCGGCGCCAATGGCACCGGCAAATTCACCCATACTCGAAAATTCAACAATATTCGAAGGATACTCAAAGTTGGAAAGCTTTTCCACCTCTTCTCTTATCATCCAGAGGAATTTTTCACCATATTTTGGGGCTATCCCCCCAATGTAGATTTTTGCAGGGGCGATAACATGCATGATCACATCTATAAGCCAAGCGAATTTTCTCGAAACATCC
>JAGGZO010000027.1 GCA_021161995.1 Candidatus Aenigmatarchaeota archaeon | reverse complement strand
TATTTGATATTCAGGATTTATTTCAGAGATAGATCCGTCTATCATTGAGAGTGACGATCTTGTTTTTGTTTCAGCTAGAAGTTCCATATAGCCTGGATCGTCTATACCAGTTTTTTCCTTTATTCTCTTTCTCCAGTATCTTGTTATTTCTCTATAAGGTTTTATGTATTCTTTCATTACAGATCTTAGAATGTCGGAAAGTTCATTTACATCCTTCTGAATCGAATACATCGTCTCACTTAATTATTACTAAGTAACAATTTTTTTATTTGTGATTTATCTTAGGTGATAATTTAACTATATGTATTTTATGTTCAGTATTTTTCTTGTCAGAGTAGAAACCATCATGAATGTTATCAGATACCACCAAAACCAGCTGAGTGAATTGCCTAAAACTGGCAGTGAGAATGGCAATTGAATCATAGTGTTTGTATACCTTGTTTTTAACATCGGAAACACTATTGCAATAACAAAAATAGTAACTAACGAAACTTTCATAGTTTCTTTCATGATTTCATTGTTTAGTTTTAGCATCTCATTGACTAACTTTTCTGACTCTACAGCCTTACCCTCCTTTTGTGCTTTAAGCATTTCTTCTCTGATTTCCTGTAACCTATCTCTTGCTTCTTCGACTTTTTTTCTGTTTATCAGAAAGTAACCTATCGTTACCTGTAATAAATTCAATAAAAAAGTTACTGCTAGTATTTCTAATGCTGCATTACTCATTCTTTAATCAACCTCCTCAGGAATACTGGCATGTCTTCCGAGCGTTCCATTTTTATTTGCTGATAATAACTATATGCAATAGTTACAGATAAAAGCAAGCCAGTTCCTCTACCAAGAGCGGAAAACATATCCGCAAACATTGCCAACATACCAACTATTAAACCACTTAACACTGCTAAAGGACCAATATACTTTCTTAGTATGTTTGCTATTATCCTTTTATCCCTTCTGTAGCCCGGTATTTGGAAACCGTATGATGTTAGTTGTTCGGCTACACTTTCTGGATCCATGCCAGATGTTTCGACCCAGAACACTGAGAATATGACAGCAAATATTGTGAATATTATGCCATAAACAAGCAATTGTGTTATATCAGATAATGCAACAGTCCCGAATATCATTTTGTATACAAAATTTCTGGGCGGAGTCACATACTTTATGAAACCGCTTACTGGAACACCTTGTTCATCATAACAGCCAAGAGGACCACAGTACAAACCATCCTGATATGTTAAACCAATCCTACCTATTAACTGGAAGTTTGACATTAGTGCAAACGCAAATATTACTGGTATAGTACTCGTGTATAGTAATCTTAGTGACCATGGTCTACCAAAACCTCTAAACATGCTATATGCAATTGGTACTTCGATTCTTATTGATTGCACATAAGCAACAAAGGCAATTATACCAATAGTAGAAATTATTGGTACTGCTGCCAAGAAGGCATCGTAATAATCCCTTTGAGCAAGTGAAACGAAAAATGCTAGTAACTTACCTGCTGGCATACTTTGTGTTGTGAACCATGGAACATATTTACCTTGTTCAACCGAATACACAAATGGACTAAACAATTGTATCAGTATAGAACTTGAGATACCTGCTAGGATAAACAAACTTATACCGGAACCAATACCCCATTTCTTAACTAAATCATCTAAGAACAAAACGATTATAGAGCCCATCGCGATTTGCGTTATAGCTAGCAATTTTATTTTCATTCCGGGTGCTAGTGGTACTGCGTTTGATGCTACAAAAGCTGCTGCTTCTATGAACGCAAACACAACAGCGAGTAATTTATTCCACGATTCAAACTTAGCTCTGCCCTCTGGTTTTTTAATATCCCAGTTTATTATTTTTGAACCAACTAACAATTCTAGAACTATGCCAGCAGTGATTATAGGACCTATACCGAGTGTCATCAGACTGCCAACTCTGGAACCAGTTAAAGTCATCAGAGCTTCTAGTGTTGGGTTTATCTGTCCTCTTATAAGACCAGCTATCTCTACTCTAGCTAAAACAAAGTATATTACGACTGCAGCTAGAGTCCATTTCAACCTAGTTTTAAAAGCAGGTTTAAATGGTGGTTTTTCCACGACTGGTATAAATTTTACGATCTCTTCGACGTTAAACTTCATTCTATCATTTTTGATTTATTATTTAAAAAATTAAATGCTTAGTGCTATTGTTATAGGAATTCTGTTTAATAATTAATTATAATGAAGAGATCGCCGAAAAAAATTTCGGATGTGAGGAAATATTTTAATCGGTATACTACTCCATTCCTAGAAAAATACGAAGAATTTATCATAAGGAAGTATCTTAAGAAAGGATCTTTGATATTAGATGCTTGTTGTGGTGGTGGCAGGGCATCTATACCTATTTCGAATATGGGCTTTTATGTTGTCGGTGTTGACATAGATAAAAAATTCATAAATTTTGCAAAAAAACGTTTTGTTTCCAAAAATCTGGAATTTTACCTCGCTGATATAAAGTTTTTCAAATACAGAAAAAAGTTTGATGCGTGTGTTCTGCTCGAGAATTCATTAGAACATATTGAAGGTAGTTTGGTCGAGGTACTCATGAATATATCTAGAAACTGTAAGAAAAACAGTATTTTGATTGTAACAATGCATTCTATGTTTTTTCCTTTCACATTCATGACCCTTATTTTATTCGATTTGATAAATTTGTTTAAAAACCCCATGGTCTTTGAAAGTGTCCATGGTGTAAAGTTTAGGATTTATAATCCATTTTATATTATAACGATTTTAAGAAAACTAGGTTTTAAGTTACTAGATGTTTATAACATGAAAAATAGCAAACCAAGAAAATTACCTTTTGTTATAAAATGGTTTGGCTGGTATTTGGTTTTGATTCTCAAAAAAGTGAAATAAGTCAAGCAGCTCTTATTTCTCCTCCTGCGGCCTCTATTTTTTCTTTTGCTCTAGCAGAAAATTCCTTTATGCCTTCTATTATCAGTGATTTTGTTACTTTTCCCGAGCCTAGTAACTTATCGATTCCAAACTCTTTCAGGTTTATTACTATTTTATCCCCTTCTTTTTTTGCTTTACCCTCTTTTACCAAAAACTCTGCTATTTCATCAAGGAAACCTACATTTATAACTTTTGGTATTTGCCATTTGTATTTTTTGAACCTAGAAGTAAAACCTTCTTTGCCAAAATGATCTGGTTTGTGTTTTATTGTCCATATCCATCTATGTTTATGTAAGCCAGCATTTCCTCTACCACCTTTCGAACCAGCGCCTCTTGGATAACCATGCCTACCATGATAAGTCCTTTCTCCTCTTCTCCTCTTTTTTTCTCTTCTGACTACCATTCCAAATCACCATACTAAACTATATCTGCAAAATAATTTTTAAAACATTTATACTTAACGATAACATTCACTTGAGCACTTTTAGTATCACAAAAGAGAATATTGATGCTATGAGAGCTATGGCATAGTATCCCATACCAACAGCTATTCCTATTGCTGATGTTAACCAGAGAGTTGCCGCTGTTGTTACACCAATCACCAAATTCTCTTTATCCTGCTTTATTATGGTACCAGCACCTATGAAACCCATGCTAGATAGAATTGCTGATATTATTTTACTTCCGTTTGAATCTCCTTTCTCTAAACCATACAACAAAGCTAGAATTGTGAATGTTGTTGAGGCTATTCCTACTATTATGTGTGTTTTTATACCAGCTGGCTTTTTTCTCTTCTTTCTATCGAAACCTATTAGTCCAGCTAGCAAAGTGACTAATACCATTTTGAATATTACACTAAGTTCGTATTCTAGGTTCATTAGGAGTAGTAAGGTTAAACCCCTTTATAAAGATTTTGTTCGTTGATAGAATTAATCATAATAGTGAATTTTTCTTAGTTTTATTCCACAATCTGGGCAATAACCATTGGTTTTGTACGTTTTCTTACAATTTGGACAAATATAGACAATTTTTCTTGTTTTTTTGATCTCAAACCTTATCGGAACGATTTTAATGCCAAGTTTCTTTGCTACATTTTGTATACCAAAATCATCGGTAGCAATCGGCTTTTTGAGCTCTAACGCTAAAGCTAAAACTTCTTTATCCGTTTGTGAGAGGTTTTCGCCTAATTCTTTACTCGTTTTGTTTATGTGTTTTAGATATTGCCAAGAAGGTTTCTTTATTATTATGTTTAAACCAGACATTCTGATTTTACTCATCTTATCTTTGATTTCATTTATTACCTTGGCAACAGTATAAATTTTATCAAAAGCAGCAAAATTAGCTTGATGTATGAAGAAGCTTGCATCAGCTACTATATCCATATATAGTATATAGGATTGAATTAATTATGGATGATTTTCCGACAAACACTATAAAACGATTAGCCAGAGAAGTTGGTATCGAAAGAATTTCCGAAGATGCAATAAAGGAATTGAAAGTGATCATTCTTCAGATTGCAGAAAAATATGGTAGAATGGCTGTTGAGAATGCTAAACATGCGAAAAGAAAAACAGTTAAACTAGAGGATGTTCTATTGGCAGAAGAATAGCTAAAGTTTAGAGAGATCAAGCTCAAGTATCGTTATTGGTACCCAGAACCCATTCTTCTCTAACACCTCTGGATGTATTTCACCATAGGATCCGACTATTTGGTTGTTTACCTTTACGTATCCTCCCCTGCTAGGTATAAAGCTATCAATTTTACATTCTTCAACATCGTATTCTTCTATGCCCAAAAACATCATTACTTCATCTAATACAGATTTTATTTCTGATAGGTTGGTTTTACCACTTGCTATAGCAGCAGCTAAATGTTTTATCGATCTTGTTTTTGTTTCTGCATTTTCATCAATCTCAACTACATAGCCAACTTCAAACACTTTTTGTGGGTAGTTATAGTGAGTGTTTTTCGCTAAGAGATTTATGAGGCTTGGATACAAGTATTTTCTCATTATGGTATATTCTTCACTTACAGGATTCTCTAATTCTACGACTTTTTCCTCTTTCAGATTGACGTTTTCAAAATGCTTTTTCTTGTTTGTTAGCACTGGTGTTATTACCTCTGTGAATCCTAGGCCTATCATCAAAGATTTTAGTTTGTCAATAAATTGCTCTTTTTCATCTATTGATCCTATCGTGAAAAGTTGTGGTAATTCTCTTTTGAAATTATTCAAGCCATAGGCTATTGCAATATCTTCTATCACATCAACTTTATGGAGTATGTCTATTCTATAGATTGGTATGACAACGGTTATTACATCATTAACTATCATCACATCATATCCCATTCTTTCCAGTAGTTCTTGGATTTCTTCGTCCGAAAGCTCTACACCCAGTAATTTAGCTATGTCGGATTTTGTTATTTCTATTCGTTCTTCTTCAAAATTTGGGTATACAAACTCTTTATCACCATGAATCATTTTAACGGCTTCTAACCTTCCAACAAATGATGAGTAGTATGCTAAAATTTTTGTAGCTTCATCCACAGCTCTTCTGGATTCTCCCGTTATGTCTACAAACAAATTTTTTGTTGACTGAGTGACTTTCGTTCTATTGCTATTAAGGATTGGTGGAAAACTAAACATACCGTTTTCATCACAAATAGCTGGATACTTACTGTAACTAGATAGCAAATGAGCAAATTTCCTTCCTTTGTCTGTTAGTTGCAAAACATTCTCTAACGTCATTTCGATGTCATACCCAAGAGGTATGAAATTTTCTCTCGGGAAAGCTTCTTTGTAGACTATTGGTGGTTTTATTTTATCAAAATCATGTATACCTATAGCAACTCTTTTTCTTTTTCTGCCTATTGTTGCATGTAGAACTTCTTGTAAATTCATCAGTTCTTTTATTTTCTCGGAATCTAAATCTACATCTCTAACTATGAAACAAGCAAAATATGGTCTGGATTCTACTTTTTCAACTTTGACTTCTATTTTCGGATCATCAAAAACTACCTTCTTTAAACCAATCCTTTCACCAAGAAAACCGGAAAACGCTCTAGCTAGACCATCGAGGAAAAACAAATCAGCTCTATCGGGTGTTAATTCAAGCTTTATTTCTTCTTCGTTCATATCCTCAACTTCTGGCTTCATCAAAGGTAGTAGTGACTCTAGCTCTTCATCGCTAAGTTTTTTACCAATTTTTTCTAATAGTCTTTGTTTGTTGAATGATATGGTTGGCATGATTACACCATCTTATGATCTCTTATCCATTCCAAATCATCGCTCATCAAGTATCTTATATCATCAATCTTTAGCTTGAGCATCGCCAATCTACCAATACCTATACCCCACGCCAATACAGGCATTTTTATTCCTAGTGGTTCTGTGACTTCAGGTCTAAATATACCAGCACCACCTATTTCAACCCAACCAAACTTTTCGAAATAAACATCTGCTTCTACACTAGGTTCTGTGAATGGGAAGTAGTGTGGTCTAAATCTTACCCTAGTCGCACCAAACAATTTGGCTATTTCCTCTATAAACGCTAGCATATGTCTTAAATGAACTTTTTCATCCACTATTATTCCTTCTAGCTGATCAAACTCGATAAAATGTTTTGCATCTATGGTATCTGGTCTAAAGACCTTATCTATTACAAACATTTTTAGCGGCGGTTTGATCTTTCCCTTTCCAATGGAATACAAAACTCTGGCCGAGACAGCAGTACATTGGCTCCTCAGTAATAATTTCTTAGCGATTTTATCATCCCAAATCCCCCATGCTTTACTTCCTGTCTCCCATCCATTCAAATGAGTTTGCCTAACGTTTTCAAAAACTTCCTTATCTAAAATATTACCTTCTCCTAAATCTTTAACATAAAATATGTCATGAACTTCTCTTGCGGGATGATTCATTGGCATGAACAACACATCATTATTCCAAAAGCTAAGTTCTACTAATGGTCCTTTAAACTCTTTGAATCCCATACCAACTAGCTTGAGTTTTATTTCGTTAACGATTTGTGTGTATGGATGAAGCTTGCCGGGATACAACCTACCAGCAGAAATTCTTATATCATATTTCCTAAATTCTTTACCTCTCCACTTTCCAGACGTGATTATCTCAGTAGTTAATAATCCAACCTCTTCTTTAACTTCTATCTCGCTAACATTAGCGCTTTCGTTGAATCTTATGAATCTTTTCTTTTTTACTTGGGTTTTTATTATACCTCTCTTTTCAAATTCTTCTAATATTTCTATCTCTTCTGGTAAAAACTCAGAGAATCTTTTAGGATATTTTAACTTTTCCAAAACGATTTCCTTGGGGTGTTTTTGAGAAACAAAAGATTTGCCTATTTCATTTAATTCTACATCTCCTCTAAATATGGATATCCAACCCAGTTTTTTTGCCCATATGACACCTATGTTTGCCTTCGGATATTTGAGAGTAAGGTCTCCCACGTTAGTTATTCCTTTATTAACGAGCTCCAAGATCTTTCTTTCTGGTAATCCATTTTCTAGATATTCTTTACCTTCATCAGTCAACTCAGCTATTTTATCTCTTTCTTCTTTTATGTCTATGAAACCATACGATTTCAGAAGTTGTGTTATTCTTTCAATTTCATCCTTTTTCAATCCAGACTTAGATACTAATGTATCAAAATCTATTTCTTTAGCATCTTTTATTATCTGTAATACTTGATATTCTTCTGGTGAAAGTCTAACCATAGTTTCAATAAATTAATTTGATTGGCAAAAATATATGAGTTTATTCATCGTATTGGTTCATATCTTGGTAAGTGTATCCTTCTAAGCCCGTATCTTTTCAAATAATAGCGTAACCAATACAACAAGAAATTTGTATAACCCATCTTTCTAATTCGTCTTACTGATGTTTTTGATTTGCACTGAAGACACAGTTTTATCTTGTAATATCTGCCTATTAGCCTGGTTAGTGCAGCATCTTCATTCCTTTCAAAAACAGGAAACCCCCCAGTTTTATTGAAAACACTCTTCTTTATTAATAAACAGCTTGGCATGGAATATAGATGTTGTCCAGATAACATTTTAACGATTACTGAAAGATGAAACCAAAAAGAGACTAAGACTTTATCTAATATTGTTCTACAGTCATGACAACCAAATTTACCGACAATTGCATCTATTCTATGTTTGTCCATCAGTAATAAAGCCTTTTTTAGCCAGTTTTTATCGGTTAAAATCGTATCAGCATCAACAAAGAATAGATATTCGCCTTTTGCCATCTTAGCTCCTAGGTTTCTTGCAGTTGCTATGATGTTTTTAGAAAAATCTATTTCACTTTTCCTTCGGTGTATAACTTTACATCCAAGTAGTTTTGCTATGATTTTAGTTCTATCTCCAGAATCATCATCGACTATTATTATTTCATATGGCGACACAGATTGCTTATTTAGATGATGAATACATTTCGCTATGTATTTTTCTTCATTTAATGTTGGTATTATAACAGAGATTTTCGTATTGAAATCCACAATATATTTCTTTAAATTAGTAAGATTTTATTTTGTGCTGAAGGACTTAGTTTTCTAAATATGGACGTTCAAAAAGTTTTACTCCACATTTCACTAGCTAGCTTACCGTCGTACATAAACTTGTTAATTTTATTTTCAATCTTTTTCCTTCTCTTTTGATGCTCTTCTAAGAATTCACTAAGCTTATCTATCAATACCTGTTTTAATTCTCCTGTAAGTAGTTTTCCACTTCTGTATCCTTCCTCTATTTTCTTTATTTTTTTATCATCAGGCTCAAAAAACATGTAAAGCCATTGAAAGCTAACATCTATATCTGGATTACCTCCAAGTTTTCTGTGTAGTTCTACTGTTGGCTGACCACCAGAAAATGCGTACTTGAATATTTTCTTTTTCACAGTTTCAGGATCATCGCTAAGGAATATTGCACTCTCTGGTTTACTAGCACTCATTTTTCCTGCCGGACCCAGTAATGATGGCAAGAATTTTGCATGTATTTGCGTAGATTTTAGATATCCAAAAGATTCAGCTAGGTCTCTTTGTATTCTCCAGTATGGATCTTGATCTATTGCCGCTGGTATTAGTACTCTATTCTTTTCAAAAAAGCATGGTATCATTTGTAAAACTGGGTAGAAAACTATACCAACGTTGGAGGAATTCTCGAAACCAAATACAGCTTTAAACGTACTCAAAGTTATTTTTCTAGCCAGTCTTATAGCCAGTCTGTACATGTTTTTGATGTACTCTGTATCCCTAAAAATGAATGTTTTATCAGGATCGAATCCAACTGCTGCTATATCTAATATATTATCCATCGAATATTTGTCCATATCTCCAATACTTAATTTTTTCTTTACCAAAAACTTTTCGTCATCGGTTATCTGAATGTATACGTTTACATCTAGTTTATCTTGAAGCCATTTTGTGAAATAGAATGGTAGTATATGACCAATATGCATCGGTCCACTTGGACCCCTGCCAGTATATAAATATATTCTTTTTCCGTTTTCTAAATCATCTATTATTTTATCAAAATCTCTATGGGCAAAAAATACACCTCTCCTAAGAAAAACATGGAGCTCTCCAACAATTTTCTCAAACCTTTTTAGAAGGGAAACATCTAGTTTTTTCACACCGAATTGTTTTATTAATTTCTCATAATCAACCTCGCCTTCAACATTCCATGGAGTTACTTTAAATTCTTCCATAAAATTTCTTCTGGTAAAACGCTTTTATAATCGTTGCATAAACGAATATTATGCTTGAACTGGCGGTATCGCTGTTTCTAATTTCTTTGGCATTGTATTTCTTCATCAAAACACTAAAAAACGTACTTATGGTAATTTTGCTTTCAATCGTACTGATGTTAGTAATAAACTATCTTGGTATAAGGTTCAACATACAATTCTTACAACCGATAACAACAATTCTATCGTATTTTTTTGATATAAAACTGTATGATGCTAAAGTTCATCTTATTAGCGAGATGAATAATTATTCTTTGATCGAAGTGAACAACACAGGTAGTTTACCAATAAAAATAGAAAAGATTTACGTGAATGGTCATTTAGTTAACTTTACTTCTGATAGAAAAGTTATATCACCAAAGCAAGTGGCAAGTGTAGAGATAAATGAAACAAGCATAGATAAACTTAAGATAGTGTTTGATAAACTCACGATAGAAAAGGAATTGTAGATTAAATCACTAGCTCATCCTTGTTCTTTCTCCAGCATCTCATTTGCCTGATTTCAATTCTCTTTACTACTGCAATTACTGCTATTGCGATTAGTGCTACAAGTATAAACCAGATTAATGTTTCAACACCATTAACATTCTTACTTTTTGTGTTAATTGTTGTGTAGTAGGAATTTTTACCAATCATAAACTTGACTATGTATTCGCTTTTTGTTGAATTGCAAGGAATATGAAATGTAATTGGAACAGCTAAAGTAGATTTTTTGTTTATGGTAAAGGTTGTCTCATCCATTGTATAGTTTATCGGGGAATCTACATATAGAGTTACTTTTTCTGGTTCATCACCAGCGTTAATTATTTTCACAGGTATGATTGTATCTGAGCACTCATTTGCAGTATATGCATCTTTTACTACAAGTTTGACGTCTGGAACTACACCAATTAGCTTGAATCCCGCATCTATGCTTACATTCTGATTGTATATGTGTATTCTTGCAGTATATTCATCGAATGGTT
>JAGGZO010000016.1 GCA_021161995.1 Candidatus Aenigmatarchaeota archaeon | reverse complement strand
GCATAATATATAAACTTTTTGTAATGCTCATAGATAAATTCGAATCTTTTATTCACCGTCTTTATCCCCTTCTTTCGAGAATTTCCTTCCAGTAGAATTTAAACTTTTCCACCACATAACTGATTTCATGTTCTTCCATGGAATAATAAAGTGGCAAAGCAATAGACAATCTATCCGCTTTGTATGAATTCTTTAAATCTTCAGCATGATAGCCATATTTTCTTTTATAGTATCCAAGCATATGAGAAGCGTGAGTACCTTGTCGTGTAGAAATTCCAGCCTCTTCTAGATTTTTCATCAATTCATATCTTATTTCGTGAGCTTCTTCTACTGACAAGCCGAGAATGTCATTATCTATCCTACAAACGAATGATTGGTATCCATGGGTATAACCTTTTGGAACGTACGGAAGAACAATGCCTTCAAGGTTATTTAACTCATCTCTGTAAATCTTTACAATTTCATTCTTTTTATTCAAAATATGTTCAAGCTTTCTCATCTGATGTATTCCAATTGCACCTTGTATATCCGTCATCCTGTAATTATAACCAAGAATATTGTATTCTGGTAATAAAAACCCATAGCTTTGATGCCTTTGAAAATCTGATACAGATCCCCCATGTGATCTCATAATGGAAACCAATTCTGCTATTTCCTTATTATCTGTTACTATCATTCCTCCTTCACCCGTAGTAATTGACTTTCTTGGATGAAAGCTAAAAGCACATAAATTTCCAAAACTTCCAACATGCTTACCATTTATCCGAGCTCCTACTGCACAGGCTCCATCTTCAACTATTCTCAAATTATATTTTCTTGCTATTTTATTTAGAGATATGATATCAGCGGGTAAGCCAAATTGATGAACAGGCATAAGAGCTTTTAAAATATTTCCTGTTTCCTTGTTAACCAGTTTTTCTCCATCCCATTCGTACTTTTCATCTATTATCTTTTCAACATCTTCCACAGACATATTATATGTATCAAGATCTATATCCACAAAAACAACGTTCGCTCCTGTATATTCAACACTATTAGGTGTGGCAACAAAGGTAAAAGATGGAACCAATACATCATGGCCGAGACTGACTCCTATAGCTTTTAAACATAAATGGAGAGCAGTTGTGCATGAAGAGGTCGCCACCGCATATTTTACTCCCACATATTCTGCAAACATTTCCTCAAATTTTCTCACTTTTGGCCCCTGAACAACCCAACCGCTTTCAAGAGTATCTTTTATCTCAATAAGTTCATCCTCTGTAAAATAAGGTTTTGTTATTGGTATCTTCACATTTAATACCCTCCCTTATCTCCTTTCCGCCACTTGATGAGTCTTCTTAATCCATCCTCAAGTGAAATTTTGGCTTTAAATCCAAGATCTCTTTCTGCTTTTTCGGTAGATCCTATCCTTTTTGTCACAAAGGTTTGCTCAGAAGGTGCATATTCTATACCTCCTTTGAAACCTGTAAGTTTTATCAAAAGTTCAGCAAGTTCCTTTATTGTTGTCCCTTTTCCAGTACCGATGTTGTAAAATCCAGATATTTTGTTGGATTTTAGAGCTAAAACATTTGCACGTGCTACGTCTTCTACATAGATGAAATCATATGTTTGTGATCCATCTCCATAAACAATAGGAGGCTTTCCTTGGTCTATTCTATCAAGCATCTTCATTATGACACTTGTGTATGCCCCTTTATAATCTTGTCTTGGACCATAAACATTCATATATCTCAATCCAATATATGGAAGACCATATCTTTTGTGGAATGCATGAAGCATTTGTTCACCAGCAATTTTAGTGGCACCATAAAATGTTTCGTTATTGAAAGGATGGTTTTCCGTCATGGGAATTTCAACAGCATTTCCATATACTGAAGCTGAGGAGGAAAATATTAGCTTTTTTATATTGTTATCTCTAGCAGCTTCTAATACATTAAAGGTGCCTCTTATATTCACTTCAAAAGCAGCTCTTGGATATTCATGACAATGCAAGAGCCAAAGTGCAGCGAGATGAAAAACATAATCAACTTCTTTCATTGCTGAGTTAAGAATATCAATGTCTCTTATATCTCCACCTTTTTCAAATATTTTTACTCTTGAATCTTTTAACGCATTTTCTAGATTCTTTATACTCCCTCGGGAGAAATTATCATATATTATGACTTCCTTAACATCCTCTTTTAAAAGTTCCTCAACAATATGTGAACCTATAAAACCAGCTCCTCCTATTACTAGGATTTTGGAATTTCGCAAATTCATAATTTCTCCCCTTTCTTCTTTATAGTTTCCTCAATTCTTCAAGAACATACTTTGCAACTGTATCACTCGCACAATATTTCTCAACAAATTTTCTTCCTTTCATTCCATATTCTTTCATTTTCTCTGGAGACATTTTTAACACTGTCTCGATAACATCAACTAAATTATCCACATTTGCATTTATCAACGGAGGAATTTCATCATAGAATCCCTTCATTATTGCTTCAACATCTGGTCTTATGTAAGTTATTACAATTTTACCATGAGCCATAGCTTCAACTGCGAATTTTCCAAAACTCCCAAGCAATACTTGATCTATAACTATATCAGCATCTTTTAGCAATTTTAGAACCTCATCATTACTAATTTTTTTATTTGGTAGAATGAATTCAAAATCGTATCCTTTATTTTTCAGCTTTTCTATAGCTTTGAGGATATATTTTGTGCCTTTTATAACTTTGTTTGAGGGTATGTGGACTATTTTAAGCTGTTTTCCAACAGGTGGGTAAACAGGTTTTATGCCCGATATATCCACAATTCTGGCTGGTATATATTTTGAGATTTTGTTAGAATCATAGAATTTTGTTATGTAGGCATATATACCTTCACCTCCAAAACATAAGTCCACAAACTTACTCTGCCATCTCAATTTAGCCCTATTTTTCCTATCGCGTTGTATCAAAATCTGAGGATCATATGCTCCATCTGAGATAAGAATTCTGAAATAGGGGTTTTTATTCATTTCTTCAATGTATAATCGAGCATCATCTCCACAATATATCATTACTATTTTCTTTCCAAATAGCTTTAAAATTAGAAGATCAAATTGAAAAGGATGAACTAAGAAAGTTTCTCCAAATACAAATACAAAATATTTGTATTTAAATAGAGCGTGAATGAATATACCAAATTCTTTAAATAATATTAAAAATTTCTCAAAAATTCCTGTTTTTTTCGATGTGTCTAATTTAGAAAGTATTTTGTCTATCTTATGTCTATCATTTCTATAAAACATATTCTCTTTCTTTAGAACTGCTAAGGTTTTCAAACTTCTTTTTCGAAACTCTCCATTTAAAGTACTTATTATCCCTGATAT
>JAGGZO010000045.1 GCA_021161995.1 Candidatus Aenigmatarchaeota archaeon | reverse complement strand
TAGGATAGGCACCAGCTTTGTTAGTCTTAGAAAGGCATACTTTAGCTTACTAACTCTACCGCTGTTCAAAAGATATTTTATATCATCCGTAACCAGATAGAGCCTCACATCTAGTTTTTTTAGTTCTCTAACAACTTCCTCTATACCATAACCTTTCTCCCTCAACTCCAAAGCCTTCTTTATGTATAAACCGGCTCCTATAGATGCATTTAATGTGTCGAAAACTACAATATTCTTTTCTTTGGTTTTTTTCTTCGCGTTCATTGCAACATTATACGTACCAGAAAGTTTAGAGCTAATAGTTATTATGAGTATATCATCGCATTCACTTTCTCTTATGGCCTTCATGAAATCCTCTAAGCTTGGCTGAGAAGTTTTTAACTTACCATTATACCATCTTTCTCTGAGAGATTCATCATCGTAGAACACAGAATAGTCCGTGGTAATGGGTATTTTTATCCCAATTCTTTCATCTATTATGTAAAGCGGTACGATTCTGGCTTGCTTCTTGTATTTCTCTTCTAGATCACAGGTTGCATCTATTATCACTTCAAACATGTTTCCAAAAACCTTTTTATTTTAATTAATCTTGCTGTTACAATTATTACGATCATTAACACAAGCGAATAAGCTATGTTCTTTGTTGGGTTTTGCCATATCATGTACAATAGAACACCAAATGGATATGCGAATATAGAGTAAATATGACCACGTTCTTTTTCAAAGAATTTTCCAAAGTAGAATAGGAACGGTAGAAAAACTATACCAACTGGCAACATCATTTTATAATCAACAGCAAGTATCCAACCTATGCTAGATGCTAGACCAACTCCACTAGGTATTTTCTTTGTTTTAGGTATTGTGAATATCGAAAAGCAATGGCCTAGTATAGCAAATATACCTGCAAACGGACCGAGCAATAAAGTGGGTATGAATGTTTTCAAACCATCCAAAAAACCTACAAACAGAAAGAAAAATAATGCTTTAGATTTTGAATACTTTTTCTTTTTCATCAATGCATACATGAGATTTGTAGCTCCAAGATTTCCATCACCAAACTTATCGAGCTTTATGTGATGTAATCTAGCAATAACATAGGCAAAGTCGATTGAACCAAAAAGATAGGATAGTACGCATGCAAGCATCATCATGCTAAACTAACCTGTTGTGATACTACCTCACCTAAATCAAATATCTTCATCATTATATCATCGAATGCTTCTATTGCGCAGTGGAAGTGTAGCTTTACTTTATCAGATATTTTTTTCAATACAATAGAGTTACTAACAGTCTCTAAGAATTGTTTTAGCTCCTCTATTTTGTTTTCTTCTATTTTCAACATTATGTTAACACAATATTGACCAGTTAGTTTGACTTCTATTTTCTTTTGTGTTAGCTTCAATATCAACTCTTCTTTAACATCATCTGTCCATGCCTGAAGTAATATAACAAACCCTAGACCACCAGCGTCTATAACATCATATTCTACTAGCTGAGGTATGTTAACCTTGCTCTTCCTCAATTCTTCGATTGAAACATCTATACATTTCTTGAGTATTTTCTTATAATCCCTGTATCCATTTTCTATCTCTTTTTTAGCTGTTTCTACCGTAACTCGCATAGCAGTTAATATTGTTCCTTCTCTTGGATTTTCAACAGCAGAATATGCATGCTCCAATCCTTTCTCGAATGCATAAACAAGATCTTCTGGTAAGAGGTATTTCTTATCCCTTGAATAATCATAAATACCATAAAGAAACATTGCCAGTATGTTACCAGAATTTCCTTGAGCGTTTTTCAGAGCAGAATCAGAAATCAAACGAGCAATTTTACCGAAATCTCTCGATCTAACATGTTTGATATCATCCCAGATACCTTTTATCGTAAGATAGAGGTTGTTTCCCGTATCACCATCTGGAACTGGATAGACATTGATCTGATTGAGTCTTTCTCGATATTTCCCCAGAAGTTTAACCGCAAGTTGTATGGTCCTTCTGTAGTAGTTACCGCTGATCTTAAACCTGGGTGTGCTTTTTTGCTCTGCCAGCGTATCTGACACAATAATCTTTTGTTGTACAAACGTATAAATGTTATTTGTCGCTTAAAATTGTAGATTAGAGAAAATATTAACAATTGTTGATTAGTATATTAAAGAATATAGATAACACTCTTAATGGTTTCCAAATAAAGCATCAGCACAAATAAAAATTATGCAAGAAAATTACAAAATTGCTATTGAGAGATTCATCAAAAGATGGGAAAATAAAAAATACGTTATCGCAGCTATGTTGACAGGAAGTAGAGCAACAGATTTTTACTCACCTTATTCCGACATAGATATATACATAATTCTTTCAGACAAAGTAAACTGGAGAGAAAAAGGAAATGAATTGATTGACGGCTTGCTAATAGAATATTTCGCAAACCCAGTAAAACAGATAAGAGCATATTTTAGGCAAGAGTATTCTCGTAATAGCAAATCCACGGCAAGAATGTTTGCTATGGGAAAAGTAATATTCGATAAAGAAAACATAATATCAAAACTCAAAAAAGAAGCAATGGAATGGTTAAGGAAGAAATTCAAAAAACCAAGAAAGAAGGATCTTGAAATGATGAAATATTACATCTGGGACAACCTAGACAATTTATACAAACTTTATTACTCGAAATCAAAGGATTTCGAACACCATTATCACTTTACGCTAAGATATGTAATTGCTAGCTATGCAAAATTTCTTAGAATAGAAGTACCGCATCCAGCAAAAACATACAAAACTCTAACGAACAAGGAATACAGGAAACAATATTTCATAGAAGATTTTAAAGATGAAAAGTTTGTCAGATTGTACATCAATTGCCTTAACGCAAAGTCAACAAAGCAAAAAATAAAAGCTATTGAAGAATTAGTTAGACATGTCTTAGAAAAAATGGGTGGATTTGAAATAAACGGATTTAAGATAAGAAGTAAACTCGATTTAAGGTGATTATATGGGGTTTTCTTTTTATTTCAATGAAGAAAAATGCAGAGAAATAATACTCTTGGAAGCGATAAACCAAAGAGATTTCAACATAAATGAACTCTATGTTAGGCCAAAAGTTCTGATAACAGATTCTGAATGTCCAGAATTCTACAGTCTAACAAGGGTCATAAAAGACTATGCAAAAGATCACCCAAGAGAATTCATAAAAAAGATTGATAGTATCGTGCTTGAGGTTCACAATAAAAAGGCATCGTATCAAATAGAGATTTTTAAAGATGGAAAAATTGTTTATACACCATCAAATACAACGTTAACACTATTAGATGTTATTCTTATACTCAACGGAATATACTACAACTTACACAGAAAATAAATCAAGAAAAGCATTACGTTTTCATCAAGTAATAAAACCTTTTATTTTATTTTCTATACTAAATATTTGATGAAAGCCGGGGTCGCCTAGCCTGGTCAATGGCGCGGGACTTAAGCTCAGGCTTAAGTTTTGACTGCTTGGATGATAAGAAATCCCGTGGGGTAGTCCCTTCGTGGGTTCAAATCCCACCCCCGGCATTTAAGAATTGAGAATCTTCCTTAGTTTAGATCTAGTTGAAACATAGCCAAATTTCCTGAAAACACCATTTTCGTATTTATAAACAATAGGCACTGCCTTTTTTATCTCTAGTTTAACAACATCCTCTTTAGACAAACCGTCTAAATACATCAATAAGGCTCTAAGAGTATTCCCATGAGATCCGATAAGGACATTTTTACCTTTTTTAAGTTGTGGGAGTATACGCTTCCTAAAGAAGGTTATCGATCTTTCTAACGTTTCCTTCAAAGACTCTCCTCCGGGAGGTGAAACATCATAACTCCTTCTCCACAGAGTAATCTTTTCTTTACCATACTTCTTTATTGCATTATACTTACTCATTCCTTGAAGTTTACCATAACATCGTTCGTTCAGTTGCCACGCCCGTATTATTGGAACATATCTTCTAAAATCGTTATGATAAAACCTGGACCATTTTGCTGTTTGTCCTTTTTTGTGTATGATTATAGGTGTACCAGAAACCTTGTTATAGGTTAGCATAATAACAACAGCTTGTATAGCTCTATACAATTCAGAAGTAAATGCAATGTCAAAACGAAATTCACTAAAAACTTTACCAGCTCTTATAAGCTTTTTTAACGCAATTGGTAATGTTGCAACATCAACATCACCGGTAAAACAATTGTAACCTTTATCATTCCAGAAAGAATCGCCATGTCTGATCAATACTAGATAGCCCATATATTATTAGTATTTCGGAGTAATTGTTTTATAATTTCAACTCATGAGGAACAATATCATAATACAGATTGTTCATACCATGAAGATTGGTAAAAGGTTATCTTGTTACACTCGCTTGTTTAACTATTTCATACAGTTCCCTTGCCTTTTCATTTTTTTCAAAATGCTCTCTTATCGGAGCTATTATTTCGTTCAAGTGCTCTGCAACAGCATTTTTTAAGTCTAAAGGATGTAGTTTACCCTCTCTATATATCTTTTCAAGCTCTCGATAACTTTGTATTTCTAGATTTCCACCATATTTTTCTTCTCTTTTTATTACAATTGTGTTAAACTTTCTAAACAATATGTACCTAGCTATTTCTATTACTGGATTATTCTCAATCTGCTTAGCTGGGCAATATGCGTTTCTCAATTTTCTCTTTATTTCTTGTTCATTATCATGGATGAAAATGGCTGTATCTGGTTTTGACTTAGACATTTTGGATGAAATCTCAAGGTCTATCTTTTCGTTTTCATCGAACTTACCCATTTTACTCGGTCCCAATAAACCAGCCATTAAATGGTGGTGCAAAGCTAAAGGCTTAGGTCTACCTATCTTTGGAGCTATCTCCCTAGCGAGCATGTTGACCTTTCTTTGGTCCATGCCTAACTGACAAATATCAACACCTTTTCCATCGTTTAACATGAATATATCGGTTGATTGCATTAAAGGATATATTAACAAAGCTGGTTGTTTAACCTCAGCCTCAGTTCTACCAGCTATTGTTACTGCACGTAAAGTCCTTTTTATCGTAACAGTTTTGGAGATTTTCAAGAACAACTCCCAGTATTCTGGGTTTTCAACAAGCTTACTAGACCATTGTATCCTAACCTTATCAAAATCCACATCAAAAACTTTTGCAGCAGCCCCCCAGCCTTCTATGAAATACTCACCCGTCTTTTGTATTAATTCTATGTTTCCCCCGAGCTTATTATTCAAGTAAGCGAACCAATCGGCTATGAACAGAATAAAATCTACTTTTGCTTCCAACAAATCCTTTAGCTTTATTATCCTCTCTAGGCATGTACCAATATGCATGAATCCACTCGTTTCAAAACCGTCATAACCAACTATTTTGTCTTTAGTTTCAAGCAAATTTCTAAGCTCATCTAGAGTTATAACTTCCTCCATAGGTTCTCTTGTTATCAATTCCAATCTTCTTTCTACATCCATACTATATTTCTTGTAACCTAAACGTTAAATCGTTTAGCTGGCTATACAGTAATATTTATATACCACCATTCAGTAATAATTTTATGAAATATTCGAAAAAGAATAGAGCTGAAAACCAAAAATACAAGGTATTTCTAGATGAATGTGTATTGCTAGATATACTGTTTGGCTCATTCCTAGAGAATCTTAGGAAAAACGATTATGAACTTATAAAATATAAACAGAAAGAATATCGAAAAGGAAAATGGCAAAAAATTTCCGAAAAGATATTATCCGGTTATACTTACGAGATGTACGACACAAAGTTAACTGCTAACGATGTGTACAAGCTTGTTAGTAACATAACAAGAAAGTACAAAAGAGCTGGGATAAACATAGAGTTCTACACAACAAAAGAAATTCTAAACGAAGTTGAAAAAAGAATAAAGAAAGTTTTTGGGAAGAAATACTCGGCAGGCTTAAAGGAAGAAGTACTAAAGAATATCGAAGAGATAAAGGATAATGGATCCGGGTATCTGTATCCTATAGAAGCCAAGACAAACAAATTATTTTTCGTAAAGACAATCGAAATAAAAAAGAAAAATGGGAACGTATATTTAAATTATCCATACAAGAAAAAGAGGAAGTCCTTCAGAGAAAATGAAGAATATGAAAAAGCTACGATGAGGAGGCTGTTTATTGACCCAGATGATAAAGACTGGCTAGATGCAGCGTATTATTCTAGCATGAACATGATTTTAACACTGGATACGAGGATAGTGAAGTATAACTCAAAAGTCCATAGATTTATACCAATCATAAACGTTCTGGAGTTTGATGATGCTATAAAAATTGCTAAGGAATATGGTTGGAAAAAATTAAAGCTCGAGGTCGAGGAAAGATGGAAAGAAAGAAACATAAGATATTCAGAATAGTTACTCCGAACACATTTATAAAAGGAAAAGAATATCTTAGTAAAAAATGTTTAGATGAACTCATAGAAGATTGTTTCGCAGAAGAAAAGCTAGATGGAGCTCTGGTGACAATAGAAACCGATGAATATGTATTCTATGGAGAGGATTTAAGGAAAACACACACAATAAGATATGAAAACTTACCAAATGATGTTGTATTTTTTGATGTTTACAATAAAACAGAGAAAAGATATCTAGATGAACCAGAAAAAATTCTGTTATTGCTAGAAATAGGTGCAACACCAGCACCAATAATAGGAAGAATCAAGAAATACGACATATCAAAACCAAAAAAGAGAGATAGAATGTATGTAGAGAAGTACCTAGAAAAAATTGCGTTTAAGACTAAAAGCGCGTTTAAGACTTGTTTAAATACAAAAATGGTAGAATACATGAAGGATAACTTACCCGATCTATATGAAGAAGCAAATAAATTACCAAAAAACTTTGTTGAAGGTATTGTGCTAAAAAACTATGGAAAACAATTATTCGGAAAAGTTGTAATTCCTGCATTTGAAAGAATGATCCAAGAGTTAGGAAGATACGAAAACTATCCAGAAGCAAATATCATCAAAATGTATTCCTACAAAGGGTACACGAAATATATCAATAAACATGTATTAAAACCACTTGGCATAAAGATCGCTAGAAAAGAAAAGAAACTAGTTTATGAACGATACGCTAGTAAATTTAGGACATGGTCTAATTTAGCTTATATTTCTTAGGAAAATCCAATGAAGCACTCTTCTTAATTTTTCTGGGTCATGTCTTAACACATCTTTCTCATTCAATAGATCAGCGAAAACATATCTTGGATCATTCTTTTTGTTTACCATCAATTCTTTACCTTCTTTTGTGTATTCATCTAGAATATCTTTACTTGGTTTTTTGCTGTTTATCAAAATACTATCGACGTTTACATACTTTTCTATCACACCAACAAAATCTTCAACAGTAAAGCCATCAGTTTCACCTGGTTCAGTCATTATGTTTGTTATCAGAATCTTTTTTGCCTTAGACTTGTTTATCTCATCTGAAATATCTGGGACCAAAAGATTTGGTAATATACTGCTGTATAAACTACCAGGCCCTATTATGATGAAATCAGATTTTCTTATAGCTTCTATGGCCTTTGGGTTTGGTATTATTATCTTATCATCCAAGGGCTTGAGTTCAAGAGTTTTGATCTTGATTTTCTTCTTCTTAGAATAATCTCTTATTTGAGTCTCTCCCTCCACAACCTTATTATCACTCATAACGGCTTTTATCATAGTTCTCGTATAGGTAACTGGTATAACTTCGTGTTTTTCTACTTCCAATATTTCATGAGCCCTTTTCAAACCTTCTTCGAATGAACCGCATATATGATACAAAGCTGTTAGTATTAGATTACCTAGGTTGTGTCTTTGCAACCTCTCATCAAATCTATAACTAAATATTTTGGTCCATATTTCAGTATCGTCAGAAAGAGCAACCAAGCAGTTTCTTATGTCTCCTGGAGGTAAAACACCGTACATTGTTATCAATAAGCCTGTACTACCACCGTTATCAGACATAGAGACTATAGCAGAAATTTTTACATCTTCTATTTTCTTTAAGCCAAGTAACAGATGAAAAGAACCTGTGCCGCCACCAATAGTAACGACGTTTATCATAATTCAGAGTAAAGAAAAAAATACTTAAAAAAGCTATTTGTCCAGAACTACACAAATCACAGCTCTTTTCTCCATAAGAGAGCTTTAAATAGCTTATTCACTAATACAAAGCAAGGAGTGATAAGATGAAATACGAAAAAATTATATTTGAGATACTAAGAGATGAGAAGAAATTATCAGATTGGAGAATACAAAGAGACTACGCAATAAACATGAATGCTTTGTATAATGCAGAGATAATAACAAGGGCTATGAACAAAGCAATGGAACTAAGGGCAAAAATACCTGAAATACTAGAAAAGTACAAGTTAAGTGAAGAGGTAGATATATTAGACATAGATCACATAGAAAAGAAAATAAAATATTACGAAGAGCTTAATAGCGATAAAGCAACTGTA
>JAGGZO010000085.1 GCA_021161995.1 Candidatus Aenigmatarchaeota archaeon | reverse complement strand
CTTCAACTACCTATGAGATTAACTAGGAATCATTACAGGCTCTACGATTTGATATTCAGAAGGTTCATGGCAAGTCAGATGAAACCAGCTAAGGTTGTTAAAACCAAGTATAAGTTTATTTTAGATGGGCTTGAAAAGGAAGAAGAACATATTTCAAAAATAATCGATGAAGGATTTACCAAGTTTATACAACTAAGAACTCTTGATTTAGATGAAGATGAATATTCTGTAGTTAATGTAAGGCATTGGAAAGCACCTAAGCTACCGCTTTATACACAAGCTGATTTGATAGCTCTGATGAAAGAGAGAAAAATAGGTAGACCGTCAACCTATGCAAAAATAATTTCCACGCTCTTCGAGAGAAGATACATAAAGCAAAATGCGAAAGGAAGAATAAGTTTCACCAAGCTCGGTTTAGTTGTCTATAGATATTTATCTGAGAAGTTTGGGGAATTCATCTCAGAAGATGTAACTAGAGGGCTTCAAGAGATAATGGATGAAATAGAGGAAGGTAAAAAAGATTATCTAGAGGTTCTTAGATCTCTTTATTGGGGTATAGGAAGACTAAAATCGATTGAATGATAGCGTTTGTTCTGGGAATTTCCGGTAACCATACGAATAGGTTAACTAGATAGGTTAACCGAAAAAGTTAAATATTAGAGATTACAATTATAATATGTGAGAACATGGCAATTGAAATAGGCGGTCCAGAAGACCCTAGAAGGAAGATTATTGAGGCTTTGAAAAAACATCCTGAAGGGCTAACAATACAACAAATATCCAATGAAATCGGCTTGAGTAGATTAACTACCGCTAAATATATTCATGAGCTATTGGGTGCTGAAATAATTACACAAAGAAAAGTGGGTAGGGCTAAGCTCTGCTACTTAAAACAACAGTTCTTGCAAAAAGTTAGCAATGAAGAGATATTGACTGAATTGAGAAAAAGGTTGAAAAAAGAGAAGTGAGGCGTTTGTAGAGAATGTTTGAAGGTAAAACCCCCGTGAAAAATCCAAATTTGAGAATAATTAACTATTTGAATAGCTATTATGGTACGATTGATGGTGAGCGTTTGTATCAAGTGGATGTTCTGGTTGTTGGTCTACTGAAATATTGTGATGGAAAGAATAAATACGAAGATATAATGAAAATGCTTGCCGAGAAAACTAAAATACCAGAAGATAAAATAAAACCAGTTTTAGATAGAATTTTCAAAGAACTAACCGATATGAAATTTATAGAATGGAAGTGAATGATAATTTATGTCTATACTTTTCGTAACGAGACATTTTTCTGAAGGTTTATTTCCACTTATAGTAGAAATCGCAAAGCAAATTCCTGTTACTTATGTTTATTTTTCAAACGAAGAGAACGAATTTGTTAAGAATGGTGTCGAGATAAAACAACTTGATGAAAGCAAACCAGAAAAATTTAATGATTTATTAGCTAAGTTATCTCCCAGTTCTGCTATATTTTCTAGTGTTAAATTGGTTAGCGAATTGAGGCCACAAGCAAATAATATAGGGGTTATCGTTAATGAATTTGTACCAACAAAAGTTGTCGCTAATTTTAATTTTGTTCTAACGTTCTTTTCCACACTTGAGCAATTCTACAAAGGCTATGTTGATGTTGTGAAGATCAGCCCATTCATTGATATGGAAAAAATAGAAAATCTTAGGAAGCAAAGAATTAGTAAAATAAAAGAGTTTTCGAGCGTCCATTCATTCACGATATTTGCGGATGAACTATCTGACGAGTTTCACAACTTAATTAGAGTTTTGGATAGGTTTAGATCGAATGGAGCAAACATGAGTGTGAACGTTATAACAAGGGAACAAGCTATAACAAATCTTTCTCATATAAGTTTCATAAAAAGGCCAGTGGAAGAGAACAAATTATTATCACTATTGTCGTTATCTGATATTTCATTTTTTGTTACTCAGAATGTTTTTGACTTTGTCAGAGCTTTTTCTGTTGGCAATCCCGTAGTTGTTAGTAGCAGAACGTTTTTGTTTGAATATGTGTGGAACGGCAAAAACGGTTTCGTAATATCTTTTGAAGACGAAAGAATAATAGAAACAGTTGTTAAAAAGGCAATGGATAAGTTATCTAGCATGACAAAAAGAGCTCAGAAAGATGCAATGACGTTTGATGTTAAACAAGTAGCTAGAGACTTTCTGAATCAATTGGCTAGAAAAAACTTGATAGAAGGAATTGAAATATAAATAAATCATTAGCGTTCAATTAGTTTTTATGAGAATAATATCTATACTTTCAGGTAAAGGTGGAGTAGGAAAGACTACTGTAACAGCAAACATTGGTGTTGCTTTAACCATGCTCGGTAAAAGCGTTACTATAATAGACGCTAACATTACTACACCTCATTTGGGTATAAATTTCGGAATATTCAATTATCCGATAACTCTTAACGATGTTCTAAAAGGAAAAGTCAATTCTGTAGTGGATGCGATGTATTTTCACGACACTGGCTTAAGGATAATACCATCTGCTTTGAACGTAGAAGAACTTTATGGCGTTGATGTAATGGATCTGGAAAAAGTAGTTCAAAAAGTTCCAATGAGCGATTTTGTGTTAATAGACTCTGCTCCCGGTATAGGTAGAGAAGCTATAGCGGCAATCCAAGCAGCACAAGAACTTTTATACGTAACAAATCCAAACATTGCAGCTGTTACGGATATAGTTAAAGTCTCTGAGGTTGCAAAAAGACTTGGTAAAAAACAATTAGGCATAGTCATAAATTCTGTTAAAAGAAAAATGCATGAACTAACGATAGATGAAATCGAAGAGTTTACTGGCTTGCCAGTACTGGCAATGATACCTTATGATAATGCGATAGAGAAAGCATTATCTCTTGGTAAAACTGTTGTTGAATACAATCCTTATTCAAACGCAAGCGTTGAATTCATGAAACTTGCAGCTAAACTAGCGGGAGAAGAATACAAACCACCAAAAGTTGCATTCATACACAAACTAAAGAATTATTTTGCATCCATGATATAAGCCTTTAAATCTTTTATTTCATTTTTGTAAGTATGAGAAAAGTTGTTATTTTGTTCTCTGGTAAGAACCAATCAATGGAAAACGTTCAAAAAATATTTCAAAAAGACTGGGATGTCAAAGCTCTGGTTGTTTTTGGTTTGAGTGACGTTGAAAATCTTCAATCACACCCTTTAGTATTAAGTTTGGTTTTGTCTTCTGAAGTTATGAATGCACCATCAATTTTCATAAAAGATTCTGATCCAGAAGAGTTAGAAAAATTAGCATCTTCATTAAACTTAGATGCCTTTGTGATAGATGATTATTTCGATGAAAACGAAAAAGCTAAGATAGAAGAAGTTGCAAAGAAATACAACATTTCTATATTACCATTAAGCAACTATTCCTAATTCTTTTAGTTCAAAACATATATTATTGATGAAAGCCGGGGTGCCCGAACAAGGCTCAAGGGGCTGGGCTCGAGAGATGAAGAACTCCGAGGTATCTGACAATAAAATGAAGAGTAATCCCGTTTCAGAGAAACCCAGTGGGGCTTTCGCCCCGTAGGGGTTCAAATCCCCTCCCCGGCGTGGATTTTCTAATTTTTTATAGAAAATCAAGACTATGGAATATGTCCTCAGAGAAATTAGCTTAAATTCCATAAACACTTAGATATATTGCTTGAGTTTTCTTTTGTATTGTAAAAATATCTTTTTTATTTTTATTGTTCTTGCCGTCATTATAGATAACATCACTATCGTATATCCGATGAACGTTTCTTCATCAATTCCAACGTATTTAATCCAGATTATTAATAAGAATGGATATATGAATGCCCAGTAAAAATTATCTGCACCCATTCCTTTGATCATAAAGAAATATCGATGAAAGGCTAAGAAAAGAAATAGACCCAATAAGAAAATTCTGTAATCTATTGCAAGCAACCATCCACCAGATGATGCTACACCCAATCCAGTAGGAATGTTTCTAGTCTTCAGCATAGAAAATACCGAGAAGCAATGTCCGACTACAGCAAAACTCCCTGCGATAGGACCAAATAGCATTGTCGGTATGTATGCTTTTAGAATATCTAACAACGCTGATACTGTGAATAAAGCTGTTGATAATTTCTTCGATTTGTATTTTCTGTTTATAGAATCATACAGATTTGATGAACCGAGATTTTTATTGTGCATCTTAGAGATATCAACTTTCATCAACTTACCTAATAAGTATGCAAAGTTTATCGATCCAAGAAAGTATGAAATTATTGATGCCAAAACTGGATTTATCATGAAAAACATTTAGTAGAAAATGTAAAATGTTTTACACTTCCTTAAAATAACCTTTACTCACTACAATAACTTTTCCACCTAGTGTTTTAATTCTTGTTCCAAGTTCTTTGTCGTTGGTACAAACTATAGTTTTTTTAGGATCTTTTTTGACTTCAGATACTATTAGTTCATCTACCTTGCCCTGTTTTTTTATCATTTTTAGTTTGCCGCTGTTAATAAGCAATTTTAATATTTTGAGATATTTTTTGTCTATCTTTCCGATTTCTGCATATGTGTTCAGAAAAATATATGCATTTCTGGCACCGATAAATTCGAACAAAAGATCTACACTAATCTTTTTTTCTAACATATAGACAAGGAAGTTTGTATCCAAGATAACTTTCATATTAATCTTTTTGGTTAACAAAAAATTAATCATGATAGATGTAGATTCAAGAGAAGAATTTAAACGACTAGAAAAGGAATCAAAGAAATTTGAAAAGAGAGTATTAGAACTAAAAGATTTAAGGAGAAAAGCACCAAGACTATTTGGTATACCAACCGGAACTAAATTAGATGAGATGTTTTTTACTGTTGAAATAGATGAAAAAACTGGAAAAGCAATTAAAAAACCATTAGGAGGAATACCTTATCTTGCCGTTGTTAATGTTGTCGGAGTTCCAGATACTGGAAAAAGTGTTTTAGCTGAGCAATTTGCTGTTACGCAAGCAGCAAGAGGCTACAATGTTCTGTTTGTTACCGTTGAAAGCCCTGCTGAGTTTTTGTATAATGCATTAAAACAAAAAGCTATTGCTTTAGGTTATGATTTTTCCAAATTAGAAGATAACATTGTAATAATAGATGCCGCAAAAGAAGAAAGTTTGCGAGAGAACGTTATTTCTTTAATAAAAACGATGGAATATGCTGTAGATCTAAAACATACAACAGTAACTGTAATAGATTCGATTACCGGTCTCTATGAACATAGGGAAATGTTAGCCAGGCAAATAGTGAGAAGAATATACAATTTCTTGAAAGATAAAAGACAAACTGCATTGCTTGTCTCACAAAAAAGGTCGTCTCAAGGTTCAGATACCGCAGAGGCTGCTGGTGGATTAGCTGTTGCTCACATTGTTGATTCTACTATAGTACTAGATAAGAAGATAATCTCAACTAAATGGGATGAAAACACTTATGGTTTGCCTTTGGGTTCTGTGATAAGAACTCTTAGAATTGATGGTTGTAGAATGTCTGGACATGATAGTGATCCATGGATATTCGATATAAATGAATTTGGTTTGATAGAAATAAAAGAAAAACTAAGTGAATTTATCAGAAAACAAAAGAAGAAGTAATGCTGACAAGAACATTAATGAGCTACTAAACAAAAATGCATATGTATATGAGAACTTATCGACTAATAATCCAGCTATTCCATTTCCGATTAATGCTGCTGTTCCTATCGAGAAATAATATAGGCCAAACGCACTTCCTTTGAGAGATTTTGCTGAGGCATCTGAGATCATGGCTCTTTGTATTGGTTTTATGAACGCTATAGATAAACCAAACAATGCAAATCCAGCTATCAGTACATAAATATTGTGTGTTAGCGCAAAAAGTAATGAGACTATACCAAAAATTATATAACCAGTGGTTAATATTTTTGATTTACTAAACTTCTCAGATAGTTTGCCGGCTCTGTATGCAAAGAACGAATATACTATGTTGAAAAGTATGTATAGCGATATAGCGTTTCTTATTACGCTTATAGTCATTTCTCCGCTTATCGAAATATAATAACTATAGAAAAACATGTAGCTTATCATGCCTAGTGTTGATAATGTGAACACAAAAATCAGCAATTTTGTTTCTTTTGATAAGTACCTTAGTGAAATTTTTTCTTTCTTTTCATTTTTTAGTTTATCTTTAACATCCTCTACCATTATTAACGGTATTAAAGCGGTAAATGCTAAAATTGCAGCCACAAGAAATAGCGATTTGTATGTTAGTCCTATATATGTTACTAATACTAAAGATGCTATGGAACCCAATATCGCACCTAGTGTATCCAAAGATTGATGAAGACCATATGCTCTACCGCTTTTTGATCTATCGATATACTTAGATATCAGTGCATCCCTTGGTGAATCTCTCAGGCCTTTACCGGTTCTTTCGACTATTTTGAATAATATAAGCTGTTTCCATGTGCTAACCAAAGGTAGAAATAACTTAGAAACAGATGAAAGCCCATAGCCAGCGATTACTAATTTCTTTCTCTGATGGATCTTATCCGAGATTATTCCCGAAACAAGTTTTAAGAAATTTGCAACACTTTCACTTATTCCACCAACTAATCCCAATGCAATACCTGTACCACCAATGGACATTATGAAAACAGGTAACACAGAGTTTATCATCTCTGAACTAAAATCAGTCAGTAGACTAACTATCCCAAGCAAAAATATGTTGATGCTTAATCCAAAAATCGTTTTTTTGTTCATTTTGTTCATTACAATATTTTGGCAAAAACTCAATTTAAAACTAAATTTTGTTAGTAGATATAATATAATAAAATATATGGTGGGGTGAAAACGTGGTAGTGATAATAAATGTTGTGAAGAGACCAGAGTTTGACAAACTAGCACAAAAGGTATTCATGAAATCGATTGAATTAGTTGGTGGTCTAAAAAAACTAGCAGAATTCAGAAACTTAACTTGGTTGCCAAGCTTAGCTAAGGCATCATATGTTGTTGTGTTGAAGAAGGAGGGAATGTACACAAACTTTCAGATAGCTAGTGAGCTTGGAATAGCGGAACAAACAGTAAAAAATATCTTAGAGGCTGATGAAGAGGAAATAGAGAAATGGTTACAAGGAGAAATTGAAGAAATAGACGAACATAAAGCAGGAGGTTTGGCAAAGCTAGCGTACAAAAAACTAAAAGAAGAAGGTAGGTTAGAATCAGAAGAGATAACAAAGCAAGAAATGAACCATGTAAGAGAAGCATTTAGCATGGATATAGCTTGGGCAGTATTTTTACTAACAAAGATAAGAGGCTTAGACTTCCCAGTTGAAAAACAACAACTCCTAGAAAGGCTATCGGGAATGAAAATAAAGAATAGACCAATAGAAGAGATACTGGATAAAATGGAATACCCAGTTAAAACACCAGCAGAACTGTTGAAAAAAATAAAGGAAATCCTCTAGGTCTTTATTTTATTTCTTGTTTAACTTGATATAATGATGCTTTTTAGAAGAATTGACCTGGATAAAGAATTAGGCGATAGTGTATATGTTATTGCAGACTATGATGGTGATGGATTTTCTTCTGCTGGGATTATTTCCATTGGTTAAGGAAAATTGGGTAAAAAGGTTAGGGAAAGATTCTACTTAAGATATTTTGGAGAAAAAACTAGCT
>JAGGZO010000041.1 GCA_021161995.1 Candidatus Aenigmatarchaeota archaeon | reverse complement strand
TTGAAAACCAAATATTGTGTTTTTAGCTAGAGCTAAAATGTTTATCGAGTATAGTGGTAATAGCAATAGTAAAAATGGTTGTTGATAAAAAAGAAAAGATAGATTGAAGATGGTTGTTATTAAGTATAGTAAAGAGGTTATTGGAATGAGAAGCAAAAAATCGTTGAAAATATTATTATAATAATTAAATTGGCCAGAAAATTTTCTTTTTAAAATACGCATAAAATAAGTTTAAAATCTGAGATAATAAATGTTTTCAAGTCAGACATTCACTAGAGCTGTGCCACCAGCATGCCATGAAACTCTGGGCCTAACAACCATGCTAAATATCCTCTCTTGATTATCATCCAGCACTATAGCAGCTCCATGTATTCGTGGTAGCTTATTCATGTATTGCTCCAGATCACTCTCCATATAAGTTTGCATTATAGAATGTAAAGCATCTAAATCACTCTTGGCTGTTAATCTTAACGATAAAACGATATCGGTTTGTGCTAAAACTTCTCTGTGAATTTTATTAGGCATTTGAGTTATAACAACTAAGCTAACACCAGGTTCTCTACCTTGTTTGGCTATAGTTAGTATTGGTCGCGTAGAAACAGTTTCTCTTTCACTTGGAATGTAGTTGTGTGCCTCTTCAAATATCAGCCACGTCAAAGGAAACTTGTATGTTGGCTCTCTACTTTCTATTTTCGCAAGTTCTTCTTCTTTTCTAGCAAGCACTCTGTTAAAGTAAACATCTCTAGTTATTTTTGCGGCTAGCATTGTCCGTATGGCAGTTTCCTTTATCCTAGAAGTATCTATAATAACAACTTTGCCTGGTTCTACTATTTCATCTATTTTCTTACCTTTCTTGGAAAAAATACCCCATTCATCAACAACTCTTAAAATACTAACCAGAGCTTTCTTTATTTCGTCTTTAGCTTCATCATCGTTTCTTATTTTTTCTATAAGATCATTAACATCAAATTCTTCACCCGTTTTCAGTAGCTCGGTTAGGTTCTTCTCTAGTACCAAAGCAATTTCATCAGTTCTCTTCCATCCAAACGCCAAAATCCAATCATCAACACTAAAATCTTTTAATGCAATAGATATTCCACCGTCAACTGGTAAACCAGCATCCTTGTATTCATCGATCTGCTTTTCAGGCACATAAAGAAGTATTTTATCCACAAACCCTTTTGGCTCTAAGTTCCATTCTTTTAGTAGACTAAGTTGTTGTTCGTTTGGATATTTCATGGACCAATAGATACCAATAGGGTCAAAAACGATGAATGCCATTTTGTTTCTAATTTCATCAGGCAACATACAAAATGATTCTATGATAACACCACTAGCATAACTTTTACCTGTACCTCTTTTGCCAGATATTAGCATTACGTGTGGTCTAAGTAAGTCAAAATAAACTTTTGTAGTGAGTACCCAATCATATTCCCTTATAACCAAATGCTTTCCGATAAACCCAGAGCCTTTTAAACCAAATTTTTCCAAATCTTTTCTATTTCTACCAATAATGCTCTCCAAATTTACCATAAAATTATTATTTGGCTAGATAATTATAATTCGTAAAGTTTATCTAGCAACTTAGCTAGTCTTATATGTGATTCATCAGAAGCATTGATAACAATCCTTTTTTGACCTAGAAGATTAAACATGTTTTTCATTCCATCATTTATTGCCGTAATATACTCCCTTCTTGCCTCTTCTCTTCGAATATTCTCTGGTCTGGATTTTCTACCCAGTATCCTCTTCTTTATTTTCCTTAACCCGCTATTGTCATAAACTAAAAATAATACATTGTATATTTCATAACCTGCGTTATTCAGCTTCTCATCTATTTCTTCTTCGCTAATCAAGGCGAACTTGTAAATGAAGTTTCTTGCATATCTGTTATCAACAAAATAGAGTGTATATGGTATAGTTTGTGCTGGTGAAAAATCGATAACAATGTTTTTCTCGTTAGATAAATCAAGCTTGTTTAATTTAGCATAAGTAGAATAAACAAACATGAACTGTCTTAGTAAACTACCTATAAACCCTAGTCTATAGCTAAAATTCACAACTCTTCTTACTAATGGGCCATCCATAGGATCAACTTTAACATACTCAAAACTATATTTTTTGAGCATCTCTCCAGTAGTTGTTTTACCAGAACCATGAACACCAAAAAACTTAATAGCTTTCATTGATTGAGAGTTTGAAAAAACAAATAAAAAAACTACATCCTCTCAACTGGCTTTATTCCTAGCAACTCTAAACCTTTTTTCATGAAAAGTTTAAATGCAAAGACTAACGCTATTCTAAAGTCTTCTTTCTCACTACCAATAACTTTGTTATTGTGATAAAATTCCGTGAATATTTTTGCTAATTCAAACAAATAATTTGCAAAAGTATGTGGTTGGTTTGATCTCGAAGAGGATTTGATAATACTCTCAAAAGATATCAACTTTCTAAGTAGACTGATTTCTTCGCTAGTTAGTTCAGAAACATCGAAGTTATCGACATTCTTAGAAGCTTTTTCTAGTATACTATTTGCTCTGACATAAGAATAAAGCAAGTATGGACCAGTTTTACCATCGAAATTCAGTATCTTATTCCAGTCAAAATGAATTTCCTTATTGTTATCAACAGACAATATCGCAAATCTCAAGGCAGCTATGGCTATTTTTTCAGCAACATCATCAATATTCTCTGTTATGTACTCTCTTTTCTTTATTTCTTCTTTAGCTAGATTCACTATTCTATCTAACACATCTTTTAGGAAAACTACTCTTCCTTTCCTGGTTGATATCTTTCCCTGTGGTAAAAATATTAAACCAAAACCAACATGCTCACATTTCTTAACCCAATCATATCCTAGAAGTTCGAGGATTTTGAAAAATTGTTTGAAGTGAAGGTTTTGTTCATTTGCGGTAACATAAATCATTCTATCAAAATGATGTTTTTCATATCTATACTTAGCTAAACCCATATCGCTAGTTATGTATAACGCAGTGCCATCAGACCGCAAAATGACTGTGCTTGGCAATCCATATTCTTCCAAATCAGCAACTATTTGACCTTCTTCAGCTTTAAATGCAATTCCCTTATCCAAAGCTTCCTTAACTATTTCTTTACCAATGTTAACAACCTGCGTCTCTCTCACAACTTCGTCAAACTTAACATCAAGCCTGTTATAAGTTTCCTCAAAACCCTTCCAACTAACCTCATATATCTTGTTCAGTAGTATCAATGCTCTAGCATCCTCCTGATCTATTTTTTGTACCCATTCATGTGCTTTTTTATTAAGCTCGGGATTTTTTTCTGCTTCTTGATTAAACTTAACATAAAGTTGCATCAAAAATTTTTCTGGTTCCTTTATTTCCTCTAGCGGAGGAATGCCCCATAACTCGATCGCTGCCATCAGCTTTCCCATGTGCAATCCTCGATCATTCATGTAGTTACTTGCAACAACATCGTAGCTGAGATATCTATTAATCCTACATAAGCAATCGCCTATAACGGTTGACCTCACGTGACCTATATGCATTGGTTTACCTGGATTTGGACAAGAAAAATCTATCACAATTTTATCTTTCTTTTTTTTATGTGCAAAAATACTCTCTCTCTGCTTAACCACTTTTAACAAAAACTCTCTTGCAATAGTGATATAATCAAGGTAGAAATTGACATAGCCATTTTTAGCTTCTATTTTTTCAACATATTTAGGCTTGCTCTCATTCAATTTTGATGCAATCCTCTCAGCTATTTCACTTGGTGATTTTCTTAGCTTTTTAGCAAGTTTAAACGCAATTCTAGTTTCTAAATCTGATACTTTACTCTCAATTATATCATTAGGAGAAATTTCAAAGCCGATAGAGTCTATAGACTTAGCTATATCCTCTTTTATTTTAGCCAATATGTCCATAATAACATTGGTCAAAAGTATCTTTAATAAGAATTATATGAATTAGATCATAAATATGCAAACCTTTAAAAAATTGTAACTACTTTTTAATTATGAGAGATGACCACTTATACGAAGAAACAAAAATGCTTTATGAGGAAATAGAAAGAATAGATGGTCTTTATAACATTCTCAAAATCTCGAGGGCGCTCTCTGCTGAGAACACACTAAAGGAGAGATATAAAATAAAGATAATAGACACTACTCCGATGAAAGATAAAAGGGCCTTTCTTGCAAGCTATAAAAATAATAGAAGTTTTCTGAAAGTAAATATCGAAGAAATAACTAAAATAGAAGGTCTTTCATACAAAATACCATTATCATGTCTATGGTGCAACAGCGGCTGTAGTTCATGTGGTGGTTGTCATAGCTGTGGTGGTTGTTCCTCAGGCTGTTCAGGATGCAACTCCTG
>JAGGZO010000031.1 GCA_021161995.1 Candidatus Aenigmatarchaeota archaeon | reverse complement strand
TGTACGAATTTTGCTGATATCTATGTTTACCATTTTAGCAATGGTAGGAAATAGATCAATAGTTTGTACTAGCTCGTCGATAGTCTTCCTGCCGCAAAAATCAGGATTGTATATAATTAAAGGTACGTGGATAGATACATCATACAGTCCGTGGTGTTCAAAAAAGATGTCATGTTCTATAAACGACTCGCCATGATCTGCCATCAGAATTATGATGGTATCATCTGTTAGTCCTTTTTCTGATAAACTTTTCAGTATAATTCCTATTTGTGTATCTATATACCTGAGAGTACCATCATATCTATTTATTATATCGCTAGCATATCTATCATTCAAAATATTCCATTTTATGTGATTTTTGTAAATGGAAATGTGCAATTTTTCTAATATTTCCTCTGTAGAGATGTTTTTCTTTATAGGTAATTTATATTTTGATATGTACTGTACAAATTCTTTAGGAGGATTGTAGGGGTAGTGTAAGTCCGGAAACCAAAGAAACAAAAAGAAGGGCTGTCGGATATTTCCAAGAGTTGTGGTTGCCTTATTACATATTTTCGTTGCATCTTCCCTGCATTGTGTTAACATTTGTTTTTTAAAAGTTATTTCTCTCTTAGTTTCGTAGATTTTCCGAACTATTTTATGAGGAAGAGAACCCACCCTAAATTTATCCATCACCTTTTTGAGACAAGGATATTTGTTTGTTACGGCATTCACTCTTATTTCAAACGAGCTTAGGATCTTATCCAATGGGGAGTAGCAAGCCATAGATTGTATACCAACATAAAAAGTTTTATAGCCATGTTTTTTGAATAGTTTCACCCACTCATTGTCGTATTTCCACATGTTGTTTCTAGGTCCGATATAGCAACCCGAAAATATCGCAATGAGAGAAGGAACCGTCTGATTGCCTACAGAAAAAGCCTTTTTGAAAAGCATGCCTCTATGTGCCAATTTGTCTATGTTAGGAGTCGTCGGTCTTTTGTAACCATAACAACTTAAATTCTTGACGCGGAGGGCGTCTATTCCTATTAAGAGGATATTGGGTCTTGACATGAACCTTACCTACTCCTCTCGTAGACTTCTTTCGTTTTTTTTGCTGTCTTTTCCCAACTAAATTGTTTTGCATGATCAATCAATTCTCCATGATTCTTTAAATTCTCTATAGCTAATTTTATGGCAAGGGCAAATTTTTCTGGTTCATTTTCAGAAAAGGAGGCTAGATCGTCCATTATTTCTCTATTTATATCATTATCTAATGCTACAACATTTGTGCCACATGCCATCGCCTCTAATGGAGGTAGTCCAAATCCTTCAGCGAGAGAAGGCCATACAAATAAATCAACATTGCTATAATATTTTCGAAGCAAACCATCTCCTACATTTTTAAGCCATTTTACATCAAGATTATTCTCTATTATAAAAGGCATCCATTTCTCCCACCATTCTTTACTCACTCTACTCTCCTTTCCAATCAATATAAGTTTGACATCCATGTTATGTTTTTCCCTCAAAACTTTCATTGATTTAAGAACAAGATGTACATTCTTATATGATCTGAGTTCCCCCACATAAAGTAGTACAGGTTTTTCTCCTATAGATTCCTTAAATTCTTTATCTTGTTCTGGATAAAATTGTTTATGATCTATCCCGTTATGTATAACAGTAATTTTTCCCTCTGGAACATGAAGCATCTCTATCAAATCTCTTTTTGTTACATTACTGACAGATATTATATACCTCGATCTTTTAATGAAAGGAATGCAAGCTTTCCATAAACCACGCTTTAAGATGTTCATACTCTGTCTTAACCTTTGCATCTCTTTCAAACCTATCAGATCATGAACGGTGATTATATCTGTATATCTAGTTGCGGTGAATTGAGAGGAAGCATGGAACAAATCAAAATTTTTTATCACTTCAGATTTACTTAGATATTGTAAGGCAAGAACCCACATTCGGTTTAAAACAGGATGGATACCAATTTCACTCTGATTTACCGGAATAAATTCTATCTCTACGCCTAATTTACGAAGTTCTGGCACTAAAGAATTTTCGTATCTCCCAACGCCTACATATTTAATGTATCTGGATCCAATGAACGTAAGTAATCCTACCTTCATTTTCTCATTCCCTGTAGATAGCCAATTCCCCAGGCGAGATGGGCAATGGGAATTAAAAATAAGGCTATTATTATCGTTTTCAAATTTTTATATTTAGAGTATGATGCAATTGCACCATATAAACATGAAACGAGATATACTACTATCGATACTGCCCATAGATAAAAAATGAATTTGCAACAAAGCAAAGAAAGAAAAGCAATAATTGTGAAAACTGGAAAAAGAATAATAGCCGAAGAAGGCATTATATGAAACAAATTAAACAATTCTTTATATTTTTTATTTGCCATAGCTCTTCCCAATCCATATCTATAAATTTGTTTCCAAAAACCCTTTAAATTATTTCTCCTATGATGCCATACAACTGCTTTTGGAGTGAAATAAAGAATGCCACCATTTCTAATGATATTATAATCTGCAACAACATCCTCAGCAGTAGGAAGCTCATCATCAAAACCAACTTTTTTCAAAACCTCAGTTTTATAAGCAGCGTTGCAACCTGGATTATGTTCTATTTCTCTTGTTTCCTCATAAATCCTTCCATAACGAGCAGTTCCAGTAACGAGACGAGAAGAATATACAACATCAACGGCTTTTGCAAAATCACTATCACTTGGAGGAGCATAATTTGGTCCCCCAACTCCTGCTATGTTTCCATTCTCTTCAAATTCCTTCATTATTTCTTCAAGCCAGTCTGGCATTGGAATACAATCTGCATCAGTGAAGGCTATGTATGAGGTTTTAACATGCTTCAACGCTGTATTACATGCATGAGCCCTTGTATGACCATCATCATATACAACTTTTGCACCATATTTTTTTCCGATTTCTACAGTTTTATCCTTCGAGTAGCCATCAACAAGCAATATTTCAAAATCTTTATAGGTCTGCTTTTGCAATCCTTTTAAACAATCTTCAATATCTTTCTCATTGTTAATAGTTGGAATAACAACAGTTACCTTAGCAGTCATATTACACCAAGGATGGTATATATATATATTCTATAATAAACGTTTCCAGAATTCGTATCAGCATCGATTTAATTCTTCTTCACCAAAAAATCTCCTACCGTTTCCATTAGCCTCTCTAAAAAATCTTCTGTTAGATGACCAATTATAATATCTTTCATAGCAACTACTTTACACTATGTTCACTTTTTTCACTAAGTCAATAATTTTCCATCTTTTTCCATCTCTATCTATTGAGATATATTTAACCCAATTACCAATGCTTGAATGATGTTTTTATAGATGCATCCTCTTAAAGAGTTTGGACAATATACCACTTTATCGGAGAGATAAAATTGTCATTTTCCAGTATCTTATCCACTTTTCATCCATTTTCCTTGGTATATCTCTATGTTCTCCTTCCATCATATCCATATAGCTCTTTCATCAATCTTCATGCCTATAGTTTCGTTATCAGTACATTGTTTTGATAATCATCACTCTCTATATCTCTTCTTGTAACAAATCCCTTATTGCCTTCCTTACTGCTTCATCTGAATTATACTGTGGTTTCCAACCCAGCTTCTTTATTTTGCTAATATCAAACTGAAACCTAGGAACATCTCCCTTCCAACCACGTTTTCCACCAGTATACTTAAACCTAACATCTCCAAGTTTCATTTCATCTACAACCATCTCCGCAATCCTATTAACCTCAGTCGCACCATCACTTCCAAGATTAAACAAATTAATCTGATCTTTTGCATTTTCAAAACCAAAAAGCATACCATCCACACAATCACTAACATAAAGATAAGATTTCCTCTGTCTACCATCTCCCAAGATCTCCAACTCTTTCGGATTTTTTCTAAGCTTATTAATAAAATCAAATATCACACCATGCGTACATCTCAAACCAACCACATTTGCAAACCTAAAAATCCAAGCTTGCATATCAAAAGTATGACAAAAAGAAGAAACTAACCCCTCTGATGCCAACTTCGCCGCACCATAAACAGAAATCGGCAACAATGGACCATAATCCTCTGGAAGAGGCATCAAAGGCGCCTCACCATAGACAGTACTACTAGAGGAAAAAACAATCCTTTTCACATTTTTCAACCTCATAACATCAAGAAGATTATAAGTAGCAATAATATCCTGCTTCGCAACATCCGGCTTTTCCACACCAAGCCTAACATCAGGATTCGCAGCCAAATGAAAAACAACATCATAACCCTCTAAACATTCCCTCAACTTTTTTTGATCTAACAAATCCGCCTCAATAAAAGAAAAATTCTTCTTTCCAATATGATGCTCAATAAAATCCATCCTACCAGATGAAAGATTATCATAAACCGTAACAACATAACCTTTTCCCATCAAGGCATCAACAAGATGGCTACCAATAAAACCCGCTCCACCTGTAACAAATACCCTCAATTAGAGACATCCTCCTTTTTAATTTTTTTTAGAGAGTAATTAACAAATATGTTTAATACATTTTTCCAAAAAGAAAACCCCAGCTACAAAAAAACATCTACTCATACTCTAAAAAAACTCATTATTGAATCTCCTTTTCCACGATTCTAACCAGTTTTTTAATTATCTCATTGATTCTCCCAATATTACGTTTTAAATAATCATCTGCGATATCACGACCACGATATTGTATATCGTTCCTTAGCTTTCTCA
>JAGGZO010000063.1 GCA_021161995.1 Candidatus Aenigmatarchaeota archaeon | reverse complement strand
AGATTTAGGTGTCTTAGTATGCATCCACTCATAAAAGCTTTCATCGGTATACTTTTGATAGTAGCAGCAGTGTGGTATATCTTCAAGGGACTAGTAATACCAGGAGTTCTGTCCTTAGCACCAGCGTGGAACGATGTAAAAATAGTGCTAAACGGTTCAATACCGCTATTTGTGGCACTAATGGGCTTCTTCATAGCATGGTTAGAATACGATGAATGGAAAATAGAAAAAGAACTAAGAGAGGAAGAAGAAAAGGAAAAGAGAGCAAGACAAAAAAGAAAGAGATCTAGGAGGAAGAAAAGGTAAACCCTTTTAATTCCTCTTTTTTAATTTATTTCTTAGGGTAGCATGGGAGTTAAAATAAGTGATATAGTCCCATCTAAGCAAATAGAGATGAGCGACCTTTCTGGGAAGATTATAGCTATAGATGCTTTCAATTCTTTGTATCAATTCCTCTCTACTATAAGAGATAGGGAGACTGGTCAGCCGCTTATGGATAGTAAAGGTAGGATAACTTCGCATTTGTCTGGTTTATTTTACAGAACAGTCAAGTATATTGAGAGCGGTATAAGGCCTGTGTATGTGTTTGATGGTGAGCCACCGGGGTTCAAGAAAAAAACTATTGAGGAGAGATTGGAAAGAAAAAAGGAAGCAGAAGAAAAATGGAAGCTGGCATTGGAAGAAGGTAAAGAAGCTAAAACATATGCTCAAGCAGCTAGTAGGTTAACAGAAGATATGGTAAATGAGGCAAAGGAGCTGTTGAGGTTAATGGGTCTGCCAGTAGTTCAAGCTCCTAGTGAGGGAGAGGCACAATGTGCCTACATGGCAAAAAAAGGTTCTGTTTGGACTGCTGCTAGTCAAGATTATGATTCCTTATTGTTCGGTGCTCCTAAACTAGTGAGAAACCTTTCTATAACGGGTAGACGAAAACTGCCAAGAAAAGATGTTTATATTGAGATAAAACCCGAGTTGATTTTGCTTGACACAGTATTAGAATCATTAAGAATCAACAGAGAGCAGCTAATTATCATAGGTATACTGGTTGGAACTGATTATAATCCAGAGGGTGTTAAAGGCATTGGTCCAAAAAAGGCTTTAAATTTGGTTAGATCCCATAAAACACTAGAAAAAGTTATGAAGTTTGTTAAATGGGATCATGATGTGGATCCTAAAGATATTCTGGAATTCTTTTTGAATCCACCCGTTACAGATGAGTATGAACTTAAGTTTTCTCAACCAGACGAAGAAGGCTTGCTTAAGTTCATGGTTGATGAGAGAGATTTCTCTGGAGAGCGTGTTAGAAAGGCCTTGAAAACTATAAAAGAAGCTCAAACTAAGGGTAGACAAACTAGTTTGTCTAGCTGGTTCAAGAAATAGTTCTTAATGATAAGCTTTATATTTTAACAATATCAATTTATAATTAGGTATAGATTATGGACGAGTATGAAGTTGTTCCAGTCAATCCCGTTAGGAGACTAGAAAAAAGAATAGAGAAATTAGAGAGTTTACTAGCCAAAGAAACAGGAAAAGAATTCGTTAAGGAAATAGTTGATATCATCAAAATGAATCAGCTAATAGTTGATGAATTGGTAAGATCTAACGAATCTTTGAAAATGGAAATTTCTAAGTTACCGGGAAGACTAGATACATTAATATCTCAGATAAATGAATTGCTTTCATATGTAAAGGCATCTATAACTGAAGAAGTATTTTCCCCAGAATCCCTAAGACCCTTTGTAAACAAGATGGAGAAAATAGCAGAAGGAATAAAAGAGCTTACAGAAGTTAATAAGATGCTTATGGAGAATATGTCAAAGCTTGAGAAAAAACTAGAATCAAGTGTTCAACAAAAACCAATGGTGTTACCAAGAAGAATTCCAATTCAGAAAAAACCAACTATTTTAATTCCAAAAAAACAATAAAATAATTTATGAAAGCGCAAAGCGAGATAATTTCTGCAGTCGTAATAGTAATTATATCCATGTCTCTTTTTGGTTCAGCATACCTTTGGGGTTGGCCGATACTGGAGAAGAAAAGAGACGAAGAAAAAGTTAGAAGAGTTTTTGATGATTATTTTGACCCAACAAACCCTAATTCAATGGTTGGTATAATCGAGGAAATAAAGAGAGACAAATCTTCAAAAATAGTTAGTGGAAGTGAAGAAGGTGCATGGAACGTAACGAATGGTAGTATAATATTTTATAAAGTATTCAGGGTATCACCGTTTCCGTCAGACGGAAAATGGGTGTTCATAGACGGTAATGCTGCTGGCGTTGGTGATATCAATGTTGATCCATGGTATGTTATATATGGTAAATCAGAACCATACGAAGACGGATACATGGTGTACTATAACTTAACCACCGTTAACTTAACTGATTCAACTGGGAAAACATTCAGGATAGAGTTCTCACCAGATAAAAACTCATTCCATGGTAAAAGCTTAATATTTCAGTATAACACTGAGGTGATAAATCCATCAGATCCAAACTACATAATAATTTCCATAAAAGTATATCCAGTATGAAAGCACAAGCTCTAATAATACAGTTCATGATATTTTTTTCTATAGGTTTGCTTGTATTTACTGTAGTTTCTAACGTATTCCCAGGACTAAGGAGAACGATAGAAAAAGAAGTTTATAGATATAGGTTAAACATAGTAAAAAATTTTTTTGATTCGGCTATAACATTTTCAGCAACTAATCTAAGGGATTCCTCCTACAATTTTACTGTTGTGTATGGTCCGTCGAGGAGCACTATAACACCTACTAATTATTGGAAAATAACAAAACTTACGAATAGACCCGATTTTTATGTTATTGCCGATTCAAACGGCTTTAAGGTAGAATCTCCTGTAGGAGAGGTTGTGCATTCCAATTGTTATTATTTTAACAACACGTTTATTTTTGGTTCATCAAAACTAGGGTCTGATTTTAGAATAGCTATAAGTTATGATTTAACAAATAATATATTAGTGATGAGAAATGCTTAGGCGTTTTGCTAAAAAACTAGTTGATGGCTATAAAAAACATTTGATTAAAAAAAAGATGGAAAAATTAGTAGAATATCCTTTGTTAATGCAGCTTATAAATAATTTTAGTCAAGGATCTTTTGATGATTTGAATAAGCATTTTTCGTATAACAAAAAGAAGAGTAAACACGAAGATGAGAATGAAATTGAATTCGAAGGAGTTACGATACCAGAATTCCCACACAAACTAGAGATTGAAATAAAAAAAGAGATCAGAAAACATGTTAAGCTTGTTTATACGCTTATACCATTGAATCCAAAGGAAAACGAAAAAATATTCGCTTATGCAAAAATTGGATGGGATCCTAAGATGCATATGTATATTTATAAACTCTTTGAACCGAAACTTACTGCTAGATTGGGTAGGATACTTAGGAAAATAAAAAATGAAATAGAGGAAAAAGCAGAAGAGCTTACAGAGAGGCCAGAAGAAAAGATAGAAACGCTTATGGATAATGTAATAAGAAATTTCAAATTCAAATTATCCAAAGATGAAAGGAATGTATTGCTCTATTATCTCAAAAGAGATTTTCTTGGTTTTGGCAAGATAGATCCTTTAATGAAGGATCCAAACATAGAAGATATTACTTGTGATGCACCAAAACGACCTATATTTGTAGTTCACAGCGATCCTAGACTTGGTTCAATAATGACAAATGTTGTTTATGATATCCCAGAAGAGCTAGATTCTTTTGTAGTAAGATTGGCGCAAATGGCAGGTAAATCACTAAACATTGCACAACCTGTTGTTGATGGTATATTGCCTGATGGAAGTAGAGTCCAAGTTAGTTTGACTAGTGATGTTGCACCGAAAGGTTCTAATTTTACCATAAGAAAATTCTCTAGAAAGCCTTTAACACCAACACACCTTTTGTTATCAAGAACGATAGATTTGAAAACTTTAGCATTTTTGTGGATGTGTGTTCATTATGGGAGAAACATTTTGATTGCTGGTGGTACTGGCACTGGTAAAACAACTTTATTAAACATTCTTGCTGGCTTTATACCACCCGAAAAAAGGATAGTTACGATAGAAGACACCCCAGAATTGAAATTACCACATCCACACTGGGTATCGCATGTTGCTAGAGTTCCAATAGCCCGTGGGGATAAACCAGGAGAAATTGATTTGTTCGAGTTGCTTAGAGAAAGTTTAAGACAACGACCGGATTACGTAATAGTTGGTGAGGTTAGGGGAACAGAAGCATCTATACTATTCCAACAAATGGCTACTGGTCATGTGGGTCTATCAACTATACATTCAGAGGATATGGTAAAGTTGATAGATAGGCTTAAGACACCACCAATATCTTTGTCACCATCTCTTCTTGAAATTTTGGATATGGTAGTTTTCATCAAAAGAATAAAATATAAGGGAGAATTTGTGAGAAGAATAAACTCAATAAATGAGATAATAAAAGTAGATCCGGATAACATGGAAGTTCATTGGAATGAAGTTATTTCATGGGATGCTCATAAGGATGAATTTAAGATAAAAAACAAAAGTCGTGTTTTGAAAAAAATATCCGATTATTTTGGCTTAAGAGAAGATATAATAAAAAACGAGATTATTGACAGATCAAAGGTTTTGTTTTGGATGGTAAAAAAAGGCATAACAAACTTTGATGACTTCTATAATATTGTAAAAAGATATTATGCAGATAAGGATAATCT
>JAGGZO010000030.1 GCA_021161995.1 Candidatus Aenigmatarchaeota archaeon | reverse complement strand
CCCATCGAATAGCAATAGAATAAGTGTATTTAAAAACATAGTGATGAGAAAAGCGGACCGGCCGGGATTTGAACCCGGGTCTCAGGCGTGACAGGCCTGCATCCTTGGCCGCTAGACGACCGGTCCTTCTGCCTAAAATCTTATTCATAGAGAGTTTTTAAATATTTTCGATGAATTCAGAAGAAAGTTAGTATAAATGGAGGGGTGGCGACGCACTCCCTTTCCCGCTCCTAACGGAGCAGTACTCGGAAGTACGCTGGCCGGTTTCACTTCCGTGTTCGGAACGGGTACGGGTGGGTCCCGGCCGCTTTGGTCGCCACCCTATATTCTAATGGTATAGAAACATTTAAAAAGAAAACGGTAGTTTGCCACCAAACCTCTGCAACATTTTCATCAGGTTTCTATCCCTGCTCCTAGAAAACATCTTAACCAGTTTTTTCATTTTTTTGTAGCTTGAAAGCAATTCTCTAACATCTTGTTCGCTAGTACCAGAACCTTTGGCTATTCTTTTTATTCTGGATGTATTGATTATGTCAGGGTTTATTCTTTCCTCAGGTGTCATGCTTTGAATTATCGCTTTATACTTTGCTAATTTTCCCTCTTGCATTTTTACTAAATCTTCTGGTAATGCCATTCCAAAACCGGGTATTAGTTTCATTATGGATGAAAGCGATCCCATTTTCTGAATGGCTTTTAGTTGTTCGAGAAAATCTTCTAGTGTTAAATCACCTTCCGTGACTTTCTTCAGTTTTTCTTCTTTCAAACCGGACTCTTTAACTTTTTGTAATAATGCTTCTAGATCACCAAAACCCAAAAGTCTAGAAACAAATCTCTTTGGATCGTATTCTTCTAAATCATCTGGCTTTTCACCAACTCCTATGAATTTTATTTTTGCGCCAGTAACAGAACAAGCTGCTAAAGCACCCCCTGCCTTTGCAGTACCATCTAGTTTTGTGATTATAACTCCAGTTATTTTGACTAGCTTATGGAACTCACTTGCTTGTTTTCCAGCTACTTTGCCTATATCAGCAGGTATCACTAAAAGAACTTCATCTGGGTTTATTATTTTTCCTAACTTTTCTAGTTCTTGAGCTAGTTCTTCATCTAAAGCATCTCTACCAGCTGTATCGTAGATTATAGAATCATACTTTTTCGATAATTCTAAAGATCTTTTTGCGACTTTGAATGTGTCTTTCGATTTTTCATCGGTTAGACAATCAACACCAATGGACTCAGCTATTTGTTTTAGTTGTTGCGGTGCTGCAGGTCTATGATAATCCAGTCCAACGAGTAAAACCTTTAATCCTCTCTTTTGTAAATATTTTGCTAACTTGCCGCTTGTTGTTGTCTTACCTGAACCAAACAAACCTACAAGCATTATTTTCTTTTTCCCTATTAAGGAAAACTTTTCTTTACCGAGGATCTCAACTAGTTTATCGTATATGAGTTTAGTTAGATATTCTCTTGCTGTTAAACCGGGTGGCATTTTCTCCTTGAGTAGCTCTTCTTTTATTTCTTTTGTGATTTCATTTGCTAGCTTGAAATCAACATCAGCTTCAAGCAAGGCTTTTTTGAAATCATTTAATATTTCGTTTATTGTAGATTCATCTAGTCTTTTAGATGAAATAATTTTCTTTATTATTCCTCCAAGTTTTTTGCTTAATTTATCGAGCATTTTATTCACCTATTAGGTTTTTCAGTATAGTATCTGGATCGTATTCTATTAAATCTTCATATCCCTGACCAGTTCCAAAAAATAGAACTGGTTTTTTGAATTGATATATTACTGATAGTATGTTCCCACCTTTTTCATTAACATCAAGTTTTGTGAATACAACGGCATCAACTTTAGCTGCCTTATCAAAATATTCAAACTGATTTATCACATCACTACCAGTCAACGAATCCAGCACTAGTATTTTCAGATCGGGTTTGTTAACTCTAACTATTTTTTCCAACTCTTTCATCAAGTTTTCATCTGTGTGTACTCTACCAGCTGTATCTGCTAACACAACGTCAATCCCATGTTTTTCAGCATACTTTATAGCATCGAATATAACAGCAGCAGGATCTGCACCATAGTTGTGTTTTATTATCGGAATATTCAGGTTTCTTGCATGTTCTTCTAATTGTTCTATGCTTGCTGCTCTAAATGTATCACCTGCAGCAAAAACAACTTTTATTCCATGTTTTTTTAGTAAGTTAGCAATCTTTGCCATCGTAGTTGTTTTTCCAGTACCATTGAATCCTAGGAATATTATCTTGAATGGTTTTTCTCTTTTGTTTTTTATCAACTTGACTAGATCTATTTTTTCTACATTTTCCAAAATCTTTTTTATAGCATTTTCTATACTTTCTTTGATTCTTTTTTCTATCTGTCTTCTTTTTAATCGTTGTCCAACTAGATTGTTCTTTATTTCTTCAATAATCATTTGGGCAACATCATAACTACAATCAGCTTCGATCAAATCGTATTCTAATTCTTCCAATAGTGGTTCAAGATCTTTTTCAGTTATTTCTTTTGTTGTTAATCTTTCTATTAGAGAAAGTTTTTTCTTTTGCGGCTTTGCTTTTTTCCTTACGGAAACCTTTTCCTTTTCTTCTTGTTTCTTAAGAGTTTTCTTTCTCTCTCTTTTCTTTTCAGAGCCTGTAACTTTCTTTACAAATTTAGAAAATTTTTCACGTAACTTTTTGAACATAAAATTAAGAAAAAAATAGAAGAATTTAAGGGTTACTAAATATTCTTACCAGACTTCCAAATTGCCTCAAACATAGGTTTGAACATTTTAGAAGCAGCGTACTGGCTTCTACTCCATACTGCTAACAACTGACTTTCATGAACATTCTTGAAGTCTGTTAAGCCAAGTACTAGATGTGTATCATCTACTATTGCCAGCTTTCCTTCTATTGGTAGTTGTTTTTCATCAACGACTTTAACTTCACCTAAACTTGCTAGTGTCTTTAGGATATCAGGATCACTTATTTTTGTTGTTGCAATTCTTACCTTAACACCTCTCTCCTTAGCTTTGAACAACAAATCTAAATGATTTCTGTATATCTCCATTAAAGCTTCTGGTGATGCAAATATATCTACAGATCTGTTTGCGTTTTTGATCAAACTTGCTAGATGATTCATTACAGAGAATCTACCTCTTAGCGTACCAGTCAATTCTTCTGGTGCAACAATCTTCAAACCTTTTTGATGTAGTTTTTTAAGTTCAGTAAACACATCAGATTTTATCATATTGTCAATTCTTTCTTGCATTTCTCTTACTTTTTCCTCATACCTTTTTTTCCACCTTTCCAGCGCTTCTTCTGGTGGAACTGCTACGTATCTTAATGGCTTAGCATTTTGTATTATTACAAAACCCTTATCGGCAAGACTTTCAAGAATATCATAAGTTCTTGACCTTGGAACTTTGGTAATCTCAGAAAGCTCGCCTGCTGTGGCAGTACCTCTAGCGAGCAGTGCTACCCAGAGTTTTCTTTCATACAGATTTAACCCAATTGCTTTTAGGGCATCTAAGACTTTTTGGGATGCTATCATATGGCTCACTACATAGTAGTTAGTAAGAAAATATTTAAAAATTTATTTAGTTTTTGAGGAGAGTTCTTGTACTTTAATGGCTATATCATTGAGTTTGTTTTGGTATACATTTATGATTTCATCTATCTTAATCATTTCCTTCTTGACGAATTCCATTCTTTCCTCGACGAATTTTGCAGCCTTTTCCTTTGTTAACTCAACCATAACACCACTTCCTATGTTTACTAGGAATTTATCGTTTTCTATTTTGACTGGTACACCAACAACACTGCCTATATTTATGTAATTTTCTTTATAAATCTCTATGTTATCGATAGATTCTTTTGTTGCTTTGAGGTCTTCTAAGATTATTGAATACCTGTTCTTTTGTTCTAAAAGTGCTTTTAATTGATTTTCCAAAAAATTGTATGTTGCGACTAACTCATTGATATTTTCTTTATTATTATCGGTTTCTGTCATAACATCAAAAAAGAGAGAATCTATAAAAAGGAAATATCATACCTCCATGAGAGCTTTTTTAATTCCTTATCAAATGTAGCAAACTTACATTTGTTTTTCTTTGCAGTTTCTAGATGGAGAAGATCTACTATACTCTTTCCTTTTATCGATACTTTGGACACTATATTCTTTATACTTTCCCATTTAGTTTGTACTGGTATTATTCTTACATAATATAAATCGGTCAATATGTTCCATAATAAATCAATCTCTTCTTTTCTTGCCGAAAAACTACCTTTTAAGTAATTAACTGTTTCTATCATCGACAGTTCAGAAGTATACAAAGTTGCATCAAAAGATTTGAGTTTTATCATGGTTTTAGTATCGCTAATCGGTTTATCTTCTCGTATGTTAACTATATTCTTCTTGAACCATCCGAGAAAAACGTTTGTATCTAGATACAGCTTCATGTTTATCCACTTCTTAAGGCATTGCTTATGATGTAGATTATCTGTCTTATTTCTGATCTTGGTTTTGATTTATTGTTATTACCAGAAAATTTTATTGTACCTTTATTACCGTTTATAGTTATTTGATATGGATAAAGTGATTCGTACAGTATTTTCGGCTTTACTGAAATGATTCTAAGAGAATTGAGATATTTTCTTAGTTTTAATAGGAATGATAAGTTTGTTTCAAGATGTCTACCTCGATATGCTTCGTACACAAACCCATTAACATTGGTGAAGTATGCTTGGGTTAATTCACTAGAATTATTCTTTATTATTTTTATCATTTGTTCTGGTGTTAAGGTTAATGGTTCTAGTTTAGCCCTCATTGTTTGCTCTATTAGGCATTTTATTTGTTCTGTGACTTTATCATGACCACGGTATATCTCAACCATTCTTTTTTCCATGTCTATGAAAAACCTTACAGATTTTCTGATTTTTTTATTGCTGAACTCAGCTACATGCTTGGTTAATTCAGGTATAAGCCTTTCTATTATATCATTAATAGTAATATAGTAGTTGAAGATACCAGCTATCTCATTCCAGTATCTGTTGTACCTTGCTTTTATCCACCACTCATTTTCGTTCAGTTCGTTCAGTCTTTCTACAAGCTCCTCTGGTGATATTTTCATTGAACTGAAAGTGTAAACACTTATTACTCTCATTTTATCACCATAAATTTATGTATATACACTAATTTAAATACTTAAATAGAGTGACTTTCCGGTATTCCTAATTTTGTTATAATTTATAAGTAACAAATATAGTTTACTATATTGATATACATTAC
>JAGGZO010000017.1 GCA_021161995.1 Candidatus Aenigmatarchaeota archaeon | reverse complement strand
TCTTCTTTTGCATAGTTTTCCCATTCTTTTATCACATCTGGATCTTTTCCTACTATCTTGCCTTCAAACAAATCTATTTTCACTAACGCTGGTATTCTAACCATTGGACCGATAACTATTGCCTCACCGGTATTCAAAGAAGGTAAATGTGCCAATAGCTCATCGCTCAATAACTCGCTAGATTGTTGCACATATCTCTGATCATTAGGCTCAACTAGCTTTAGTATAATCATGTTGTTAGCTTGGCTTAAAGCATCGCTAGATAATGCCTTAGGCCTTTGAGAAACTAAACACAAACCTATTCCAAACTTTCTACCTTCTCTTGCTATTCTTGCAATCCAATAATTAGATAGTGTATTCCTATCCCTAGGAGCTAGTATGTGAGCTTCTTCCAGCACAATAAATATCGGAATCTTTAACCCAGTTCCTTTTCGTCTGAAATCTTTTCTTTGCTCTAAAATCTTTTTCAGACAATGGCTAACTATAACATCCGCTGTTTCTTCATCAACTGAGCCCAAATCTATTATGTTAACATGTCCAGGTTTTATTTGTTCGACAAAGTCATTGAACCTAAAGTCTATTATGTCCTTGAATTTTTCCACGAAATCTTCTATCTTACCAAGAACTCTGTATATGGTTTTTTCATCTTTTAGTTCATTTGTCTTTGCCATTCTCTCTAGTTCTTTCTCTATTGCTCCAAAAAACTCTTTGCTCTCTAGTGGTATTTCAAGCTTTCTTACTTTTTCAACTACTGCATCCCATGCTTTCCTTAAATACCTAAACTGAACATAAGCCTCTCTACCAATGTTAGCTAACGTTGCAATCTCTCTTAGAGAAAGCTTCATTGGGTTTATTTTTGTTGGAATAACATTTTTCGGTCCGTTTTTGAAGTGTAAGTCAACATATTCGGAATGCATGTCAAAAATCAAGATAGTTCCCTTATGCTTTAGTAGTTCATCCGTTATTATAGCTACAGTATTTGATTTACCAGCACCCGTAATGGAAAGTATTGCTAAATGCCTAGAAACCATTTTGTTCGGATTCAAATAGACAGCAACATCTTCTTGTGTTATTAATCTACCTATCTTCATTCCTTCATTTCCGAAAATCTTTTCTAGAGTTTCTTTATCAGCTTTGTAAACTTTTGTACCAGGTGATGGCGGAACTCTAGGTATTCTTAGCGTGTTAACATCACCAATGATTTTTATCTTACCTTTGATGTAGCCTTTTGCACCCTCTAAATCCAAAATCTTGTTTACTATACTCGGGTCTGGAATGTTATCTGGCAAAGATAGATTGCCTCTTATTATGTTCTCAACCATTCCAAGAACTCTTTGGCCATCGTATTCTAAAACCACATACTCTCCTATTTTGGGCATTTTATCAGAAACAAAAGTGATACTAGAAACTCTTGCTTCACCAACACAAACACCAATAGGCTCCATAGATTTTAGGTTGAACTCAAAAATTTAAAGAAATTGACTTTACATCATGGAAATTTTCGATACCAAGTGGTAATTTTTGTTACCATATATTTAAACATTAATGATTATAGCATTTCTCTTCCCGTTCTATCCACTATACCTAAAATCTGAGCTATTTTTTCGATATATCTATTCTTAATCACAGTCTCTTCGTGAGCTTTCTTTAACAGGTATGGATATCCATCAACACTAATGGCTTTAAGTTTTTCAGCGATAGAAACGATCTCATCTTCCTTTATATGTCTTGGAACTTCTATTTTTAGAACGTTTGTGTTTTCACCCAATCTCAAATAGAAAATTGTAAAATCTAGTTCCTTGAAAAAATGCTCATGCAAAGGTATTCCTCTTTTTATTTTTTCTTTCGCTTTGAAATGATAGGGTAAAGAATGGCCTTCTCCGCTAGCAAAACGTTCAAACAGCATTATGTCAGAAAAACGCATCTCAAACATAGAGCTACTAGAAGAGGTTTTTGATATTGCAACTAGTCTAGAACCATAATCCTTTAGCAAATGGTACAAAGCATCAAGATATTCTATGTATTCTGCAAAGTCTAAAACAGATTTTTCTAATTCATTTTCTTTTTTCTTCATGAAAAGTATTTCTTTACCCAAAGAGTTCTCTATGTCTGGTAGAAAATTATGTTTAACGCCTTCTTTTCTAAGTTTGTCCAGCTCTTCTTCAGTGTAAAGAGGCCTTATTATCTCTCCTATTAACGAACCATCGATAAGAGCTAGTTCTGGGTTAAATTCATTCAGCGTTTTGTAAAGCATTTCTAATTCAGCTAACGTCATTCTTAGCTTAAGTTTCTCTTCAAAATAGTACGTAGGTTCTATGACATCTACATCGATGAATTTACGAGAAGTTATTCTGTTTTTCAGTATTATTGCTGTAGAAGAAATTGCATACAAAACAAACGTTCTGTATTTTTTTGCATTATAACTACCATCCTCAGCTACAATACTAACTCTATTCTCTCTAAAATTGGTTTTAATCCATTTAGAGGAGATAAAGCTACCATCTATTTCTTTTTCTACGTCTATAAGTTTAGATTCTATCTCAGGCTTTTTCTTTAGAGTAGCATGGATCAAATCATGAAGCATGAAAAATAATAAGAACAAGAAGTTAAAAGATTAGTTTTAAAGTTTCCTCATAGTTTCAGTATACCAATCACTTAATCTGGAGATGTAATCAGCGGTTGTTTCTTTTTGCGGATATTCGTTAAGATTACTTCTCAAATAACCAAACTCTTTTATAACCTCATTAAACCTCTCTTCCTTGTCTTCAGCCAACATAGTGTTCTTTAAGTTTTCGACATACTCCAATCTAGAAACAATCTCATCTTTTTTGTATAACATCTCTTTGATTATTTTTACTATCATATAGTAATTATGTATACATGAGTTTATAAAGAATTCTATGTCCATTAATGTATATAGATTAATATCCATATGAAAAAAACGAACTTGATTATCAACACTCTTTTTCTTTTAAGTTTATTAAGCGCTGTTTAAATGTTTATGAAAATCATACTGACTAGCGGTATAGGAGAAGGCAACACAAAACTATCAGCATTCGATAAAGCTTTGAACGATGCAGGAATAGCGAACTACAATCTGATACCATTAAGCTCAGTGGTACCGAAAAACGCTGAGATAGTTGAAGGAAAGTTTACCAGCAAAAAAGAGGAGTATGGCCATAAGTTATACGTTGTCATAGCGCATAGGGAAGAAGACAGAATAGGTAAAGGTTGCTTCGCTGGTTTGGGTTGGGTCCAAGCAAAAGATGGCAAAGGGTTATTCGTTGAACATGAAGGTGAAACTGAAGAAGAGGTAAAAGAGAAGATAGTTAAGTCTCTAACAGACATGGTAAAATACAGAGAAGACGAATTCGGAGAAATACGATACAAAATCACGGGAACTGTTTGTAAAGATAAACCAGTATGTGCCTTAGTTTGCGCAGTTTACAGAGTAGAAGGGTGGTGAAACACTTAATTTCGTTTGTTTTGATATTTTATTTTGAAGGGCCGGTAGCTCAGCCTGGTAGAGCGCCGCCCTCGCATAAGAGCGAGGGAAAGGCGGAGGCTCCGGGTTCGAATCCCGGCCGGTCCATTCATTCTAAACAATCAAATGTATTGCTATAATAGAAAGAGCACTTGCAACAAACAAGCTCCATAGGAATGATAGCACAGCTGTTTTTAATCCACATTCAGATTTTATTGCCGCTAATGTTGCTAAGCAAGGTGTATAGAAAGAATAGAATACCAGAAACTTAACTGCATTAACTAGGCCGATGGCTTGTAATATGTTAGTTGTACCATAAACGGATGTCAAACCACCAAGGGTTAGCTCTTTTGCAAAGAATCCAAAGATTAAAGATAGCGTTTCCTTAACACTAAACCCAAGGTACCAAAACATGTTTGGAGTTTTTTCTGGAGTAATATTCATGATAAGATAAGCCAAGAAATATCCAATAGTTATCCACAAAGAAATTCTTAGTATAAAAACCTTGGTTCTCAGCCAACTTATTTTCACTGAATTTTTGATAGAAGGTTTTCTTAATGGAGGTAGCTCGATTATCAACGATTCTTTTTTCTTTCTGGAAAATATTTTTACTGTCATTAAAACCACAACAACCAAAGAAACCAGTATAAAAACAAGAGTTTTTATTGCAACATCAAAACTGAAGAAACTGAGTAAATAGAACATCACTGCTATTCTAGCCGAGCATGGAATGAAAGGTATTGCCAGAGCGACAGCTCTCTTGTATTTTCTTTCTTTTATTATTCTCGTTGCTGGTATGCCTATTACATTGCATCCAAAACTCATTAAAAACGGGAAAAACGCTTTACCAGGGATAGGCATGTATCTATCTATACTAGCAGCTATCCTAGCCAGTAAACCAGAATCTTCTAGCAGAGCAAACATGAAGAAAAACGTAAAAACAAGTGGGAAGAATGAAAATATAGCATCTAATATTTCTGTTATGAAATTTTCCCCTAATAGAAAAATAACTGATGAAACCAAATTGCCAGCATACTTGGCAAAAAAGAATGTTGGAACAAACAAGGCAACAAAAGTTAATAAGAAGAGTGAGAGATCAACATACCATTTGAACAAGTTTTTATCAAGCACCCTATCTCTTTTCCTACCACCCTTAACACACTCGTAAGCAATTCTATCGATAAACTCGTAAATCTCTTCTATCTTCTTTTTCCCCTTAGCCCTAAATCTTAATTTTTTTGGTTTTGATGAAAGTGCTGATATCATTGCATCTAAAACCGGTTTAACATTACCAGAAGTAGCAACAACACCAACAACAGGTATACCAAGAATCTTAGATAGTCTTTTGATATCTATCTTATATCCTAACGATTTTGCTTCATCTAACATGTTTACTACTAAGAATACTTTATGACCTTGCTCCATTATCTGGACAAGAGGATATAAGCTTTGTTTAAGCTTAGATGCGTCAGCAACAACACCAACAATGTCTGGGTTTGTACTCAAATATTCTTCAACGATTTTTTCTTCTTCTGTTTCACCATGAATAGAATAAGTGCCTGGTAGGTCAACAACTCTAAACCTAAAACCCTTATACTCTACATCACCCCATGCTATATCAACAGTTTTACCTGGCCAATTACCAACATGTTGATTAAAACCAGTAATAGCATTAAACAAAGTGCTTTTTCCAACGTTGGGAAAACCAACAAGAGCTACCCTAATCAACTTCAACACCTTCTGCTATATCTTTACTTATAACAAACCTAGCATTATGTATTTCAACAACTAAGTAACCTTTGTTCAGTATAACTTCTATAGCTCTACCCTTAACAAACCCCAATTCCATTAGCCTTTTTGATGAAACCCTCTTAACTTTATAAACACCGGGTTTAGTTCTAGAAAGCTTCACACTATATTGTTGTCCGTTTATTTGTAAATATTGTTTCACCAGCTAGAATTCAATTTAAATTTTGTTCTGATATTTCATTCTATGCCAAAACCCAAGATTAGTGTCATAATACCTGTGTTTAAAGGTCCTGGTACGCTGGATAAAGTCATTGGAAAATTACTGAAAGAAAAAATAAATAAAGAAATCATCGTTGTTATAGATGAGCCAACAAAAGAATCGATGAAAATAGTAAAAAAATACAGAAGAAAGGTAAAGTTTATCTTGAATAAAAAAAGAAAAGGCAAGGCTTTGGCTGCAAACCAAGCTATAAAAATAGCCAAAGGCGATATACTTCTGTTTTTAGATGATGACATAGAAATCGGAAGCAAAAACTTTCTGAAAAATGTTATAGATGAAATGAAAGATGCCGATGTGATGGAAATTAAAAAGGAAGTAGTTAGAAAAAATCTTCTTTCAAAACTAACTTACTATGAGTACATCGGTTTTAATATTGGCGCTTGGCTAGTTGGTAAATATACTAAAGAATGTCCAGCGGTAAACGGAGCTGCGTTTGCGATGAAAAAGAAGGTAATCAAAGATATTGGGATGTTTAGGAAGGTTGTTAGTGAAGATCTAGATATAGCAGTAAGAGCATTCGTTAAAGGATACAAGTTTAAATATACAACAAAGGCATTTGTCAGGGTTCATGCACACACATCATGGAAAAAATGGTTCACGCAAAGAAAAAGGTGGGTTATCGGAGCTTCGCTGTGGTTCAAGGAATGGTGGAAGGGTATACTGAAAAAATCGTTGAAAAAACCACAAATATTTGTACCAGCTTTGTTGTTCACATACCCTGGTTTCATCGTTTTTTCGATAAACTCATTGATACCAGATACATGGACTTATAAGTTAGTAATGCTGCTAGCAATG
>JAGGZO010000010.1 GCA_021161995.1 Candidatus Aenigmatarchaeota archaeon | reverse complement strand
TCTTTATAAGCTAGTGAACAAGCATGAAGAACTAAGGGGCTGCATAGGATATCCTTATCCTGTATTACCTTTGTATGAGGCTACTATGCGTTCAGCAATCGAGGCTGCGTTCAACGATCCTAGGTTTCCGCCTTTGAGAGAAAAAGAATTAGGAGAGATTATGATAGAAGTAAGCGCTCTTACTAAGCCGAAAATGATTAAAGCAAAAGATCTTGATGACCTTCTTAGTAAAATTAAACTTGGTAGAGATGGATTGATCATAGAAAGGGGTTGGATGAAAGGTTTGTTGCTGCCACAAGTACCTATAGAATACAAGATGACAAAGAAAGAATTTTTCTACGAGGCTTGCATGAAAGCGGGTTTTGTTTATGATGGTGACTTTAGGTCAATAAAAGTTTACACATTCCAGGCAGAGATATTTAAGGAGAAGGAACCGAAAGGAGAAGTTATAAAATTAGAATTCTAAATAGGAATATATGCCGAACATAGCATTGAGAATAAAAAATGGCAAGATTATAGCGGATGAAAGAAGTAAAAGTATAGTCATGGCTTCTCAGTTTGGTAGAAGAGAACTTGGCGATATAGTATTGGATATTAGCGAAGCCATGTTTTTGATGGAGTTTAGGAATGCAACTCTTTTTGATGAAACGGGTAGAGTTGTTACGTTGAACGAACTTGTCGATAGATTTTATTCAGAAAACATATTTGTTAGGTATAGTGTGTTTAAGGATTGGAGGCTAAGAGGTTTATACGGGAAATGTTATACAAACTTCAGGATGGAACAGAAATTTAACAAAAGCCCGATAAAAGAGTATCCATCTGGAGAGCTAGATCTAGATGCTAGTGATTTGGAAGTATTGTTTTTACCAGATGAGTTATTTTCTATAACGTATAATCCAAATGCAAAAAGATATTATTCTAATTATTGGATTGGTCAGTGGGGATTATATAAAAAGAGTGATTTGGGATTTGGTTTAAAGTTGGATGTATTTGAAACATTGTTGGTTGCTAAGCATGGAGCAAAAATAAAGGATGCTGCAAGCAAGAAATACTTAGATTTTGATGAACTCATGGAAATAGTCAAACATAAGATACCGTTTATCCATGCGTTGTTTAACGTATACGAAGATTGGAGATCTAGAGGTTATGTAGTAAAAACAGGATTTAAGTTTGGCACACATTTCAGAATATATTTTCCTGGTGTTTTACCGGATAGGAAAGATAATAGCTGGCAACACTCTAAACATGTAATTCATGTTTTCCCTAAAGATGCCTCTATGATCATGTCTGAATGGGCAAGGGCTGTTAGAGTTGCACATTCTGTCAGAAAAACATTCATCATGGCTGTTCCAGAAATGGGAAAGAATGATTATCTTAAAGAAAGGACTGAAATAGATTATGTTTTCTGGTACAGGAACGAGAATAACATAACAGAAAAACCAAACATAAACGACCCATCTTTTATGGTAATAGCAATGCATGAGGACGAAAAGCTTAGCGGTAAGATTTTGGCAAGTGCATTAGAAAGAGCAGATAAACATGGGTTAAGATTGCTCATAGCGATTGTTGATAGAGAGAGTAGTGTTACTTACTATGTTGCAAACAGGATCGATTTGCCTGGGTCTGAAAACAAATACTATGAAATTGTTTGGTTAAATCCATGAAGAGCCTAGACGAAGAGTTATTCATAAGAGAAGAGAATGGAATAAAGACTATAATCTTAGATTTACCGAGAGAAAAAATAAGAAAAAAGATTTTTAGTAAAGTTCCAGTAGAAAAGAGAGATGAATTGTTTTTTGGTGAGGCTGAATTATACCTAGATATCAACGAGATTTATAGGGTTGAAATATATCAAGATATGGTTATTGAATTGATGAACGGGCCCAGGAGAAATTCTTACATAGGCATAGAGGCTATAGGGAATGAAGAAAAACCTGAATGGATATTTTTTGATCATGAAGATTCTAATGAGATACCGAGGGTTTCATTAAGAAAAAACGAGAAACTTATAATAGGTAAGTATATACATGAAATAGGAGATGAAAAGATTCCAATTATGTACTTTGCCCATTTTAATAAGTACGGATATTTGAAAAAAATAGATGTGATGCAAGTTCCCATAACATATGGTATGAATGTTTCTTTCAAGTCTCTAGTTTTTGTTTCGGATGAAAAAGGTAGAATAAGTGTCATTAGGAATAAAAATGATCCTTATATGTTTTTGATAAGAAGAAAGAATGGTAGAAAAGAAGAAAAGATATTAATCTAATATAGTTCGAGCTCCAATAAAAGTTTATTTAGGTTATTGTGTGCATCTTTTTTTGTTTCCCCTTCAGTCGATATTCCAACCCAGTATACATCTTCTTTTTCGTGCAGCTTTTCTATTCCTATTAAGTAGTCTACATTCTCGTGTTTTATGGTCATAGATCCTCTGAATTTGTGTAATGATTTTACTAGTAGTTTTTCACGTGAGTTTAATCTACCAGTAAATTCATAAATCTCATTTTCATGAAGGTCATTTATAATAGCTTCTCCGATTCCTATTGCGTATTCTACTTCCGATATGCTACCAACATCACTGATAAATTTCATTATTTCTTGTAAATCATAGAAAGTATACAGTCTACTAGCTACATATCTGTCATCTTTTTTTTCTACTTCTGTAAGATGTCCAAGCGCTTTGTACCTTGATTTCATAAAATTATTTTATTGCAGTGTCATGTATAAACTTAACTATTTGTTCAAAAGCGTCTTAATGTGTAGCCAATTGAGTATGGGTTTTCTAAATCTCTCATAACCATCAAATAACCTAGGACATGCTGTATTAACCAGAAAATCTACGTCTATACCTTCTAACTTGCCTTGGTCTATTTCATCAAAAGCAAGAATAACAACTTCTTTCCCCATTTCTTCTAGTTCTTTTTTGACCTTTTCATGGTCGTAGAATCTTTGCCCCTTCTTCAATGTTACCAGCAAGCCAATCCCCTTTGCTTCTTTAAACTTATTTAAGTTCCAATGAATCACTTTTAGATATTTCATCCTTAGTTCATCTAGGCTTTCTATAGTTTTTTTCTCTAGCTCTAGAGCAAAAACAGGTTTGTCTATATCAACTAGCATTCCCACAGAATAAAATTTGCCTGCTGTCAAAACGATAAAACAATCAACCTTATCTTTTATCATTTTTGCTGCAGATACGTTGCAACCCAATATTTGTCCAGGATAGTTTAGCGTTTGCGAAATTAAAACTTTCTTTCCCCTTTCTTCTAGCAGTTTTTTTAATTTATCTAGCGAGCGAACATATTGAACGCTAGTTACCAATCCAATAGTATCAAATTCAGCTAACTTGTCTATGTTTTTGTTAACAATTTCTTCTAGCAGTTTTTCATCCACATCTAAGAAATATTCCCAGTATATGACAGGTATCTTTGGTTTTACACCGAAATCTGCATGACCTATATGTAATATTGCGTCGCAACCCAATCTAACTGCTTCATCATCTCTAACATCGCATGCACCATAAGTTGGTTCCATGCAAAAAACAGGAGTAAAACCTTCTTTTTCCAACTGCTGCTTAATCTCATCGATATACAACTTAAGACCTTCAGCTAATTGTATAAATACCTTTCTAGCATCATGTTTTCTCAATTTTTCCAAAATTTCTTGTGGAATTTCCATAAAACTACTGAGGAAAAAAACATTTAATTCAATTTCAGAGCATGTATAAATCTCTATCGACTCAGGGAATAATTATGATTGTAGATGATGGGAATCTAGAGATATATCTTAAAGAACATGGGTGGAGGCATACTGTGAGAGCACTTGGAATAGATGTCTTCTGGTCTGATAAAAGCGTTGATGCTATACTTCATGTGTACAAGAATGAGAAGTATGGGAGTGAATACTATCTTATTGAACCGAAAGATGTGCCAGAAATAGATTTTGATAGAGTATTGCCACCACACATGAAACTTTATGAAATGGATTATACAGACTTGCCATTTTTGTTTGCAGTTGATGAAAGAGGTGAACTTACTAAGAACGACTACATCTTGCTTTCTGATGAAACCAAAGATAAAGTCAAGAAAATTTTAGAAAAAGGAAAGACTATATACTCTATTCCATGGACACCGCTAGATAGAATAATCGAGAATGAAGATAGAGAAGTGGAGCTTTATTTTGGTGCAACACCAATAAATGAAAATATTGATAGAGAAACATTTAGGAGAATGACTAGCGTATTACTAGATGATATTTCTTTCAGAAAGTTTCTGCTTAACAAGTATGTGACAATCATAGATGCATCTAGTGAAAAAGAAATACATAAGGTAATGAAAGAAAAAGATGCAATAAAATTACTAGAAAAAATGGCATATCAGTAAAACTTAACTTCCATCCCTTCTTTTATTTTGTATTTATCAACGAAACCGGCTTTGACCTCTAAAACATAAAGTACCTTTTCTTTTGGTTTGTATATTGTGCAGTTCAGTATGCATGGCTTTGCGTTTCTTGTTATATCTACTATTTTACGATCTTTATCTATCCATATTATATCGATGGGAAATGACATGTTGAGCATCCAGAATCCAGGATATCCTTCTCTTTCAAAAATGAATATCATGCCTTCATCAAATGTTATATTATCTTTCTTCATCAAACCAATCATCATTTTCGCTGGGGTGTCTGCTATTTCAGCCTTTATAGTTTTATTGCCTATCCTTATTGTAATGTATCTTTCATCTCGTTTTGGGAGATGGAATGTTACTATGAATAGAACTATTGCAGTTAATATCAACAAATAAGAAACAAACTGTAAATCCATAAACAAATTATTCTGATTTCTTGCTTAAAATGCTTTTAATTTATTTTTCAAACTAAAGTTATGGCTTTTGTTATTGTTAGATATTCTGAAATTGGTTTGAAAGGTGGAAGGAGAAAATGGTTTGAGGATAAATTAGAGGAAAATATCAAAAAATCGTTGGGTGATGTTGTCAAAAGAATAAAGAGGTATTATGGAAGAATAATTCTCGATGTTTCTGATGAAGCTATTGCTAAAATAAAACTCTCAAAAATTTTTGGTATAAAATCGTTTAGTCTTGCTGAAAGAATAGAGTTCAATAACCTAAATGATCTTGTGGAAAAGGCGTTTGAATATTTTAAGGATAAGGTGAAAGGAAAGACTTTTAAGGTGGAATGTAATAGAGTTGGTAAACACGATTTTAATTCATATGATGTTAAAGTTGTACTCGGGGATAAACTTTCATCTATTGCTAAGGTAGATGTTAAAAACCCAGATGTCGAATGCTGGGTAGAGATAAGGAACAAGGAGGCTTATCTGTTTACAGAGTTTCTGAATGGACCAGGAGGTTTACCTATTGGAACAGAGGGAAAAGTATTAGCTTTGGTTTCTGGTGGCTATGACTCTATTGTTGCTGCTTGGTTTTTGATGAAACGTGGTTGTAAAGTAGATTTTGTGTTTTTTAATCAAGGGTCTGATTTACAGAAGTATTTCGTTCTAAAAACTATAAAGAAGTTGTTAGAATGGTCCGTTGGGTATGAGAATACAATATATGTTGTAGATTTTCTGGATATCAGCATGAAAATATTGAAAGAAATAAAACCATCTTTATCGCTTGTTGTTTTCAGAAGATCAATGTATTCACTTGCTGAAAAAATAGCACTGGGTAATGGTCATCTAGCTTTGGTTACCGGAGAAAGTATCGGACAAAAATCATCACAGACAGCAGAAAATTTGTACTCTGCTGAGTATGGTATAAGAATACCCATTTTTAGACCATTGATAGGCTTAGATAAGGATGAGATAATAAACATTTCCAGATACGTAGGAACGTATGAATACTCTGAAAAGGTCCCTGAGTTATGTTCATTACTTTCTGTTCATCCAAGTGTCAAATCAAATGCACCTGAAGTGATAAAGGAGTTTAAAATGATAGAACCTTTGTTAGAAAACGTTAACATAGAAAAAATTACTTTTGATAAATTGGAGGATTACTTGAGCAAAATCTCATACATAGAAAAAGAATTTACTAGGTCTCTTTCAAACTTTGGTGAAAGCGGTAGAATAAAGATTTTCATTGGGAAGAGAAAAATACCTGGTGTAATATCACTAGATTTTTCTAAAGTTTATGATTTTGTTAAGTCACATGGTAAAGACAATAAATACTTGTTGATTTGCGAGCGTGGTATATCAGCATATGTTCTTGCAAGTAAATTAAAAAAGGAAGGTTATGATGTTAAATATACAAGTATAGAAAAATTCATTCTTCATAAAGAGTAATTTCATGAGATAATAATCTAGGATTTTCTCCAAATAAATCTGTGAAATAAAACTTACCCACGAACTTCTCTTTTTTTAGCAAGTGCTTTAGCCAATGTCTATCATCTTCCCACATTTTGTCGAATGGTATTTCGTTAAGGTTAAACCATATCGGTTTTACTTCTTCTGATTCTTTTGGCTTTCCCCCATATCTCTTAACTATGTATACATCACAATCTATAGCTAGCTTATTATCATCATAGAACAAAAGCTTTCCATAATGATCAGCTTCTAAAACCTTTATGCTTAGTTCTTCATAGCCTTCTCTCTTTAACGCATCTAAAGAATCTTCTCCATTTTCTAGTTTACCACCAAAGCCATTGTACAATCCTTTACCAAAACCTCTTTTTTTGTATATCAAAAGTACTTTGTTGCCATCGAGAATGTATCCAATGACCATCTTCTTGATTTTCATTCTATCATCTTTACGCTTATTGGTTTTAAGTTCTGCCTTATTTTATTAACTTTTTTGATGAAAGATTTTCTCTCACCTTCTAACAATTCCGAAAACACAGAATAAAGTTCCTCTACAAAGTTATAGTTTGTGGCATTATTCATGAAATAAGATCTTACTAGTTTACCTTCCCATTCGTTAATACCAAATAATTCTGGATGATCATCGAACAGATGGTTGCTTGCTAAATCGTAAAGGTTTTCTACGTTTATGGTTTTATCACGCATGTTGGTTTTAGGATAATATACTAGAAGCTCTCTGTTCTCTTTTAGATTGTAAAGAATTCGTTCAAATACATTCAACAATCCCTTATCGTCTTTTATCGACAAACTCATGATTAGAGCTATTCATAAATTTTTTTATTTTTATCGATGAAACTATTAAAGGGAAAATTGAAGTCCGTTATAATAGTTGGTGCTGGTCCAGCAGGATTATTCGCAGCAAAAGAACTTTCTAAGGAATACAAAGTAACTATCATAGAGAAGAATCCATACATAGGAGGTTCTGGTTTGCATTCTGATGGCAAGCTTAACTACCATCCACAAATCGGAGGTAATTTAACTGAATTTGTAAGTGAGAAAGAGGCATGGAAAATAATAGATTACATTGAAAACGTCTTTAAAGAGTATGGCGCTCCGAAAGCCGAATATGAAAGCGATAAAATCGAAGAGCTTGAAAGAAAAGCGGCTAAAACGGGTATAAAGTTTATTCCTATAAAACAGTCACATATAGGCTCTGACTATCTACCATCTGTGATGAAAGAATTTGAAAAAGATTTGATGAGTGCTGGTGTGAATATGCTTCTAAAAACGAAAATGACTTCTGTTGTTGTTGAAAATAACAAGATTTCCTACATAGAAACCAACAAAGGTAGAATGAAAGCGAACTACTATTTGTTTGCTCCTGGTAGAGCTGGTTTTGAATGGTTCTTAGATTTTGTGAAAAAATACAACCTAAGCTATCGTTATAATCCGATTGACATTGGTGTTAGGGTAGAGGTTAGAGATGAGATATTCAACGAAATAGTCTATGACTATGGTGTTTGGGATCCGAAATTCCATGTGAGAACAAGCACATATGATGATTTCACTAGAACTTTTTGTACAAACCCATCTGGTTACGTTGTAAAAGAGTCATACGGCGACTCTCTCTTTGGAGTGAATGGACATGCTATGAGGAAAAGAAAATCTGACAATACAAATTTTGCTTTGCTAGCTACTATAAAGCTCACAGAACCACTAGAAAACACAACGATATATGGTAAAAGAATAGTGCAACTAACCAATACTCTTGGTGGGGGTAAACCAATATTGCAAAGGTTGGGTGATTTAGAAAGGCACAGAAGATCCACATGGGATAGGATAAAGAGAAGCTATGTAGAACCAACACTAAAAAATGTTACCCCTGGTGACATCTCTATGGCCTACCCAGAAAGAATACTAACCAATATTTTAGAGTCACTAGAGAAATTGGATAAGGTTATACCAGGGTTGTACACAGATTCAACTTTGCTATATGCACCAGAGGTAAAATTCTACTCTATAAGGATAGAAACAACCAATTATTTGCAAAGCATAGATGTATCGAATCTGTTTGTGGCTGGTGATGGTGTTGGAGTATCTAGAGGAATAGTTGGTGCAGCAGCTACTGGTATATTGGCAGCTAGAGGTATACTACAGCAAGAATAGCTTTTATTTGTTTTATTTTTGATGAATGTTATGAGTGATAGGTATTTTGTTATAGATCTTAGTCTGTTTGATTTGCATACTGATAAAGAAAAGAAGAGACTTAAACTTCAGATCTCTCAATCGATTTATGTTGCTGAAAAATACAAAATCAAAGATAAACTTATCTTAACTGGTGTTAGTGAAAAAACAAAAAATGAGCTTGCTGGATATGGGATTAAACAAAAGACATATTCCAATTTAAAAGAATTTCTTAAAGGTGTTGATAGAAAAATATTTCTTGTTTTTGACCCAAATGCTAGTGATGTTTTCACTGAAGGTGATATAGAAAGTTTTGATATTTTTGTTATAGGTGGCATAGTTGATACAGCTAAAGATGAAAAGAAAACAACTGAATATTTATCAAAGATATTTGAAAAACAAGGTCTAAAATTTGCAAGAAAAAAGGTTTTGCTGAGAGGAGATATCATTGGTGTACCAGATAGAATAAACATGTTTCTAGAGATGCTTTTCAAGATAATTTACGATAAACTCCCAATAGAAAAAGCTATATATGAGACACAATCGAGAAAAATTGCTAGATGGAGACTTAGAAAAGAACTTAAGAATTTCGTTGAGGTAAGGTATGAGAATGATAAGAATGTTAGAATTGTTAGAAAAGAAGTTTTCGAAAAAATAAAAGAATGGTTAAACATAGAGTATAAAGACTTTGAAAAAGTTGCTGAAGAGCAAGGTATTAAGATAGTCTAGCTATTTCTTTGATATCTTACCTTTTCTTGGAATGTTTAATTGAAGTTTACCTTTCCATTGAGTTGAATATGCATTTTCTATTTCTATTTCATCCCCCACATCAACAGAATCTATTTGATCTTCCCATAAGACTAAGTCTATTTCTCCGGTATCGTCTTGTAGTATAGCGTTTGTTACTCTCTTTGTTCCGTATCTCGTGTTTACTTTTCTACTCTCATCTTTTTCTATTATCTTTCCTTCAACGGAAAGATTGCTCATTCCAGCAGCGATGTCTTTGATTTTCACTTTCACAGTACCTACCTAACAAACAATTGTTGAAAATATGCAAATTTAAATGTTATTTTTGGTCAGAATTCTATAAGAGTTCTTCAGATATTCTCAATAACTCATCTATGAAATATCTATCCTTCTTGTTTTTGACGTGTTTATAAATAACTGCAGTAATAAAAAGAGGTATTTCGGGTTTATCCTTGTATGCAACATTTGAAATGCATGCAAGCTTATCCATTACGTTTAATGCGTATTTTTTGCCGTATGCATCTATTATGTATTGTAGAGCTCTTGATAATATGTCTAGAATAGAAAAACTCATTTCTGGGGTCTCTTTATAAATATGAGCTATTTCTATAGCGTTTGGTCCAAATTCATCTCCATAGTCCAAATATTTTTTCAGTATATTCATCATATAATGCATTTCTATATCAGATTTACCATATGCCTTTAAAACACTTAGAAAATCTGATCTAGTCCTCCCTATGAGTAGTCCTCTAATTTTTTCGATTGAATTTTCATCTCCAAACTGGGATCTTATAGCTCTTTCAAAATTTTTTAAAACTTCTTTTGGGACTTTTGAAAGTTCACTAGCTAGATACTCGGGAAATAATTCGTATATTTGGACTTCATACTGATTAGCTTTGTGATTTTTCATATTATAGTAGTGTTTAATAACATTTATAAATGTTTTTCACTTTATAGTGAATAAATAAAAATATTTCAAACGTTTGCCATAATTTTTAATTCATTTGGTTTTGAGTCCAGGTAAAAAACCGAGGGATTGTCTGAAATAGGTTTCTAGATTTCAAGAACTGCTAGGTGAAGTGCCTCAAAAACTCTATAGGTTTCATCTAACGCTTCTTCAAATGCATCAACCGGCTTATAGTCATATTTTCTTAGCCATTCGTAATTATGCAGAATCTCAAGAATTACTGTTTCAACTTTTACATTGTATGCATTAGCAATTTCTATTGCTCCATTGTAGAATTCTAGTTTATCACAACCAACTTCTTTGCATACATTTTCAACATCTTCTCTCATATCAGGTTTTATGTATTCAAAAATGTGGTTTTTCTCAAAAAGTTTTTCTACTTCAGCTTTTTCATCCATAATCAAACGCTTCATTTTACGAATAAAAAATTATCCATTAACCAATTCTCATGGATAGCTATGGTTTCATCGCTAGCGAAGATAAGAATTCTGTGGTGATGAAGGTAAAAATAGTACCAAATTCTAAAAAAGACCTTATTGTGGAGGTTAATGAGTATGTTAAGATAAAGATTTCAGAGAAACCTGTTGCTGGAAAAGCAAACAGAAGATTAATCGATTTTTTAGAGGATCTTTTTGGTTGCAAAGCAGAATTAATTTCAGGGCATAAATCAAGGAACAAACTCGTGAAAATCTTTTGCAGTAAAGAAAAAGTTTTAAAAAAGCTTAAAGAGTTAGGTTATGTTTAAAACCAGCCTTTTCTGCTTTTTCTAGTGGCCAAGCATCTTCAAGTAACATATCTGGAACCTCTTCATCCAAGATCGGAAAGGCTAGTTTACAATGCCCGCAGACCAGAAACATGCCCTTTTGTTTAACGTCTCCCTTACATTTTGGACATGCCAATATTTCCAAAAATTCCTTTGGTAGCTTCTTCATGGAAATAATATTGATGATAATAAAATAAAAACTCTTCGCATATATGTATCTACTTTTCAATGATAAATTTATATATCGATAAGACAAGAAAATAATTTATGTATGTTGGTACTGTTTCGTTCGATAAGAGTGAATTTAACAAAGAAATTGAAATGATTATGTACGATCTAGTAATAGAAAACATACATCCGGATACTTTTTGGCTTAATTTCGGTACATGGCTCTCTCTGGGATGGAGAATCTATTTTGATGAAAATGATATGAAACTAGCCAAAGAAATAATGGATACCTATTCTAAAAAGGTAAAGAAATTTGATACTTATGATGAAATAGAGCAATACTATGCAAATTCTTTGTATCTTACAGTAAGAGATTTTTTTAACATCGATGGATTTGATTTGCTTTGGAGGTTTTATGATATTCTGGAGAGGAGAGGTCCAAAAATAGCAGCTATGTTTTATGATAAAGAAGTTCAGCAGTTTCTTTGGAGATACAATAGTACCTTAAGTTACCCTAAAGATGATTTTCTTACGAGAGTGAAGATAGTTTTTGATAGAATGGCAACTCATTTGATCGCAGCAGGATACTTGCATGAATCGTTCGTTTCAATTTCACATGCAGTATCCAGAAAATTGCCAGATGATGAAATGGAATTAATCGACATGAAATCCGATGTGTGGTATCTTCATCTCAAATCTCAGGATTATCCAGGAAGAAATTATCTTAACATAAAATCGTACAATCTTGTTTACTATTTTGATGAGGGGTATGACATAAAAGATGCGATGAAAATAGTTTTGTATTCATTGTTACCGCATACGATATTTCCGAATCAGTATCCAAAATACATTTGGTTGGATTCTGTAAAAGAAGTTCTCATTCGAAGACATCTTAACGATGAAAAAGAGGTTAGTATAGAGAACGCTTTCGGATTTAGAAATATGAAGTTTGTTTTTGATGAAAACAAGATCATATTCAAATCAAGGAACAAACCTGGTATGCCTGCTTTGTTTAGCGAAGTTGTTATTTCATCTCAGCTCGCTGTTAAAGAAACTAACACAAAAAAGGTTGATATACTATGCTCGAAGAAAAACTCAAAGAGTTATACGAAAGTGGTATAAAGAAAAATATAGATTCACTCGAGGAGAAAAGGTTAGTCTTACATGGAAAAATAAACAAGGAGAAGTTTGTTTCCAAAGTTTTTCCTTCTGATATAGTTGTGGATGCTGCTAAAAATACCAACGGGAATATTGTTCTGTTTTTTGATAGCGAAGAGGATGCTAGGTCTATGTGGGATTTGCTCGGTAAATACAGATCATTTGTTAAAGTTTATAGAAGTAGAAATAAGAAAAAAGTAGTTTTTTATGCTCCCGCTAGTATAATTGAGCAAATATCCGAAACAGACCAGTTTAATAACGCAAGAGCACTTCAATTATGGAAAGATAAAAATCTATTGCTAGAGATTTACGATAGTGAAAAATACAGTTTAGAAGACGTTACTATAGGTGCCTATGGAAGAAAACCTCCGTACATAATACCAATAGAGAAGCAGTTATACACTAGTAGACTAACTTTCGATTTATCTTTTGAGTACTCTTTGGCTTTAAGGAGTAGCATATACAACATGTACTGGAACTTTTATGATTTGTTTGATATTTTGTTCGAAATATCGAGGGGAAGGTATTTCGTTTATGAAAAGCTCGAAAAACCTGGTAAAAAGCAACATCATAGATGGAGATTGTTTGGTGAAAGAGTTGTTATAAACGACAGAATAGTTTTTTGGGACCAACTTAAAAGAATATTGACACTAGATGGTTTCTCCTTCTATTCATCTGTATACAATGCAGCAAAAGATTCTAGAGTGAGATATCAAGACAGGTTTGTTATAGAGATAGATCCTAGAGGAGCCAATCCAAATGATCTTATAGATTATTTCTTTATTCTTCAGGAAGTTTTAGACAGAAGAAAGATAAAATATCTACCAGCATTCAGCGGAAACAAGAGTTTTAGAGTTGAGATATTCATAGACCAAAACAAGTTTCTGGAAGAGTTACCAAAAATAATCGATGAAGCTAAAGATATAGTTTCACTCTATCTAGAAAGACTGCTTGATGAGGATTATCTGAATAACATAAGAATGCTGGATAAAGCAGCAAAGCGTGCTTTTATCAAAGATGTTTACATTCATTTGGTAAGGCTGGCTAAAAATTATGATGTGCATGCCAGGATAACACTAAACAAGTTTTCACCGTATCCATTGTTGGATTTTCCTGGGGCTGTTAGCATAATTCTTGCTTCTCCAAAAGCAATAATCTACGACACAGAAATTCCGGATAAGATATACGATAAAATGCTAAAAACCATGGATGAAATAGAAATTACTTGGGATTATCCATTCTATTTTACTATGGCAAATTATGCTAGTAAGTATCTGGTAAAAAATCTAGAAAATGCAAAGTATCTTTCTGTTTTTCCTCTAGCAATAAAAAACATAGAAGACAATTACGATAAAATAAAGAATCTTTTGGTTGATGAAACTAGGGAATATAACGCAGAGAGAATAGCAGATGCCATAATAAACGCTAATGAATATGTAGGATCACACGTAGCTCTAAAGAAAAGAGGAGAATCCTATCTATTCTAGCTTGTAAACATCTTTTTTGATGAAAACGCGATCAGTTGTTACTGCAATACCTCTCTTAGCTTTCAGCATTTCTTCAGAATCCATTTTCGCATAACCATAGCTGACCAGTTCATTTTTTAAGCTCATGACAGCCACTATGTCTCCCTTTCTGATATCTTCCTGTATTCTAACTACTCCAGCTACAAACAAAGGAGCACCATTAGCAATCCTTGGTATCGCGCTATCTTTGATGAAAACTTTCTTTACATGATCTAGCATGAATTCTATTGGCTTCACCATTTCTCTCAATGGTTTTTCATCACCAGTTTCTTTCCAATGCTCAAAAGCATCTCTGATATCCACTAGCGGATACGCCTGCTTTTCATCAAAATTGCCAACTTTAACTCTTCTTAGTTCAGCTAGATGAGCACCTATTTTTAGTTTCTGACCAACATCATGCACGAACTTCCTCACATAGAAACCAGACTCACAACCTATGTGAAACAAAACATCTTTGCCATCCTTTTCCAACAAATCACAAAAGTATAGCTTTCTTCTCCTTGGTCTTCTGGCTACGGCTGACCTCTTAGGTGGTATCTGGACTATTTCTCCGATAAAGTTATTTGTTATGAAATCCCTTAGCGTATCCAGACCTATATCTTTGTGTAGATGCATAACACCCACATATTCTTTGTCCAACTTTTGGAATAGCGGTAATAACCTAGTGGATCTACCAAGTAGAACTGGTAAAACACCGCTAGCATTCGGGTCCAATGTACCAGTATGCCCAGCTTTTTTTAGATTAAACATATCCTTGATCCAGTATGTTATTTGATGGCTCGTCGGTCCCAAATGCTTATCGACGATAACCATACCGGTTTCTAATAACTCCTCTATCGCTCTTTTTTCAGGTTCTTTACCAAAATTTGGATTCGTCTCTTCGTCTGGGTATTTAATAAGCCATTTGCTCATCAAATTTGATTAAAAAGTAAAGAATTAAAAAGGGTTTAGACTTTTAGAGGAGATTTGTGTTTAGCTGTCCTAAGTTTATACCAAATGTAGAAAATCACTATAGCCGATACGAAGCCTGCGATGAAATAAGTACTAGCACCTTCTGCGATCAGCGTTGTTGGTATGTAAGTTGTTACCATTTCCATGTAATTAAATTGTAGAAAAGTATTTAAATAGGTAAATTTTTCTAATTTCGAACATAAGGTTTATAGTTTATAGTTTACAT
>JAGGZO010000065.1 GCA_021161995.1 Candidatus Aenigmatarchaeota archaeon | reverse complement strand
TTTGCAGTATATGCATCTTTTACTACAAGTTTGACGTCTGGAACTACACCAATTAGCTTGAATCCCGCATCTATGCTTACATTCTGATTGTATATGTGTATTCTTGCAGTATATTCATCGAATGGTTTATGAACAGCTATGTGTATTGTAACAGCCCTGTATTCGTTTGGTTCTATTTTATCAACAGTGTTTATCAGAGTTCTACCATCAAACAATGTCATGATTTTAATGTTGTTTTCCGTGATATTACCGCAATTATACAAAATAAAGTTTATCTTATTCGTTTCATTCATTCTTACTTTATAGTTTCTAAGGTCGACTATCTCTAAGCAATGATAATCATTCGATGCTGTTTCTTCAGAATTAGCATAGACTTCATTTTCATAAACAACAAACTTAACTAGTTTGCTCGTGGAATTTATTATATCTCTAGTTGAAACTTCTAAGATGATATAGTGATATCCTTCTTCAAAGTAGTTCGTGTTCACAATTTCATTGAACGTTATCGTTGAATCTCCATCTACGTTAAAATATTCTCTCTTTATTATTTTCTCATCAACCCTTATTTTCGCAGTTATGTAAGTATTTTCTGGCATACCTTTAGCTATTATTTTTGCTTCCACTAGCAATGGTTCACCTTTTTCAATGACATCTTCAGTAACATTCAGAATTGGTATGAGAGATTTCTCAATACCATTTTCTTCTTTTTGGGGTACGTATATTGTTAGCTTATTTGAAAATACTATATTATCTCTTTGTTTCACACGGAAATACAGATAGTGGCAGCCGTAAGAATCACCAGAGTGTATTCTAACTTTTTCAACAACACATGAATTTTTTGGTAAGTTAATTAAAAATGGGGCATCTACCTCTATTCCGTTTGAATATACAGCTGTTAATGACACAAGCCCAGAAAAGTCGTTGTTTGAGCAAACATAAAGATCAATAACTTTTTCGTCGTTGACTGGAATTTGTATGTAGTTTTGAGCAAAATATGCATAAAAATCTTGATTAGAGATTTGAGTTGTTTGGGTTTGATATTCATAATAATAGTAATAGTACTCTTCCTGTGTTTCAGATACTGGTTTAAGATAGACATATGCTACCTTAGAATCGTTTGGCCAACACTTAATTGCTGTTGTTTCTGTGTAATAACCAGCTTTTTCTATTACGAATGTATATTCATGAGTGGCTTCTGCTTTAAACGAAATAATACCAGATTCGTTTGTATAACCTATGTATGTGCCAGATGGACCTATAAATATCTTTGCACCAGGAATCGGATCAAATGTTATACTATCTTTTACTATTATTGATATTTGGCAAAGGTCCTTAGAAATACCATAGCCGCTAAAAAATGCCAGGGATGGTAATATCACTAAAACTAACAGAACAATTTTTTGATAATCTATTGTTGCTACCATAAAGTAATTATATAAAAATAGGTTTATAAAGATTTCCTTGGCTGCCAAGATATTGGAAAAGCTTTATTTAAGATTTACAAGGATTTATTATCATGATTTAGCTCGAAATAGGGATATTTATGAATAATAAAAAAGTTGGACTTCTAGCACTTGTCGGAAAAAGATACAAGAATCATGTTGGTTCTGTTTTACAGGCATATGCATTGCAAAGTGTAATCGAGAAGCTAGGATTTGAGTGTGAAATTATTGATTTCGAACCTCCAATAGACATAAAGGAAATTCTGGCTGAGAATTTAATGAAATCGATCATAACCCGTGGGTTTAAATGGACATTTTTGATAGGATTAGGATTAATCCCAAGATTAAAAAAGAGGGTGAAAAGCTATAGAATCTTCAAAAAAACATACCTCAACTTAACTCCTCGAGCTTTTAAGAATGAAGAGGATCTGGAAAGTCTGAACTATGATGTATATGTCGTAGGATCAGATGTAGTATGGTCTCCTAAACATAGGTCCAAGGCTTTAAAGATATATCTGCTTGATTTCGTAAAGAATAAGAAAAAGATCTCATATGCTGCAAGTGTATGGCACCCCATTCCAAATCGACTCTATCCAATTTACAAAAACCTTTTGAGATATTTTGATTTCCTATCAGTAAGGGAAAAAACTAGTGTCAGATATCTAAAAAGGTGTGGTATTAAAATCAATCCAGAAATAGTACTCGACCCTACATTGCTGCTATCAAAAGAAGAATGGAAAAAGATATCTAAACCTCCAGAAAAAGTGATAGAAAAACCATACATAATATTTTATGATGTACATCACGCGAAGGGACTTTTATCAGAAGTATTTTCAATTGCTAAGAAAAAGAGAGTTAATGTAGTTACAGAATCTCCTTTTCTCATAGAACCTAAAAACCCAAAAGTTTATTCGTTTTACACTTATAGCCCAGCAGAATTTTTGTGGTTAATCGAAAATGCTGAATATGTCATAACAACATCTCTTCATGGAACAATTTTCTCTGTTTTGTTCCAAAAACCTTTTTACTCCATCAAGCCTGCAGCTGATCCTGATAATAAGATTGTTGATTTCCTAGAAACAATGGGCCTCGAGGATAGATTTGTTCAGAATCCAAAAGATCTAAAACATCTAAGTTTTGATAATGACATAAATTGGAAAGCCGCAAAAAAGAAATTAGAAAGAAAAATAAACACCTCTATACGTTTCCTTAAGAAAGCTCTTAGGTGATGTTAAATGAAACCTGCAATTGATGTAATCGGTGTTCAAAAATGTTTAGGGTGTTTTGGATGCTTTAATGCTTGTCCCTATGGTGCAATAGAAATGGTAATTAGTGAAGAAGGATTTTATATTCCTCGTGTAAACAAAAACAAATGCACCAATTGTGGTATCTGCCAGAAAGTTTGTCCTATTATCTCAACTCCTTCTATAGATAGATTTCCAAAACCCATTGCATATGCTGCTTGGAGCAAAAACAATAAAATAAGATTGACGAGTTCTTCGGGAGGCATATTTAGCGAGTTGGCAAATATAATTTTTGAATACGATAGTGTAGTTTATGGTGTTGTTTGGGATGAGAGATTTCATCCAGTTCATGTTGAAGCTACAAAAGATGAAAAAGAGATCTTAGAAAAAATAAAAGGCTCTAAATATGTTCCAAGCTATGTTGGTGATGCCTATAAGAAAGTTGTTAAAAATCTTTCTGAAGGAAAAAAAGTTTTGTTTGTTGGGACACCATGCCAAATAGCAGCTCTTAACAATTTTGTTAATCACCTAAAGATTGACAAGTCTAATCTCTATACTGTTGACCTCGTATGTAGCGGAGTTCCGTCATTGATAGTTTGGAAAACATATCTTGAATACATAAGTAAAAAAATGGGTGAGAGAAATATTGTTTCAGTTAAGTTCAGAGATAAATCTGACGGATGGTCACATCGCACAATCAGAATCGAATTCGATGATGGATATTCTTATATAAGCCCTTTTTTGAAAGACTGGTTTTGTTGGGGATTTCTTTCAAATCAGTATCTAAATAGTATTTGCTACAATTGTCCTTTTTCAAAAATACCAAGACAAGGAGATCTTACCATTGGAGATTTTTGGGGTGTGCCTAAAAAACTACACGATGAAAAAGGTGTATCTGTTGTTCTTGTGAACAGCAAAAAAGGAAAAGAATTAATTGAAAAAATGAAGAAACGGGTTGAATTGGTTCCAGTAAATTTTGAAGAGGCTACAAAAGACAATCCCAGAATAATATATGGGAAGTTTAAAAAACCAAAACAACGAAAAGAATTGATAACCATAGCACGAAAAAAAGGATTTAAAGCGGTTATTAGGAAGCTTATGTTTAAAAGACTGAAAAGAGCTGTTTTCTTTCTAATCCGAAACCCAAAACAAGCACTATACCTGCTTCTCTTTAAAGTTTTACGGTGAGGTGATTTTTTGATTTATTGAGAATTCCAGAGAAATCTAACCCAAAGCTGCTACCCAATCCCCAACATAATGAGTTATGACAATAACCATGATGGCAATGGTCAAATGTTCTAAGATCGTTTTGTAAGGATTTGCTCTTTGTTGTTTAGCAATATGATAGCTAAATATTGCTATTAAACCCAGTCCCCATATGATACAAACGATAACTGCAGCAGAAAGCTCTAGCAACAAAATCGGAACAATAAAAGTCGATGCAAAAACAAATTTAGACAGAAATGTGGCAATCGTAGATTCCCATATTTCTTTCACAGAATGCTTATTTTCCGATTCTTCTGATATATGAATTCCCAATGCATCTGACATAGCATCTGCTATAGCTATAGCTAGTATACCACCAATAACAGCAAGCCCTGAGTGAGTACCAGAATGCAAACCCACAATTAAACCCAATGTTGTAATTATTCCTGATGTCAAACCAAAACTAAAACCCTTTCTTATCGAAAGCTTCATGCATTACAATTAAAATTAAATCCATATTAATCTATTGAAATGAAATGGTTTTGAAGGTCTGAGTGAAATAAGAATTATAATACACCAAAATAATTTTTTATTTCATAATCTGTTACAGTCTTGTTAAAATTATCGCATTCGATTTTTTTATTTTCTATAAATTTTTGATAAATGTGTTTAGACAAAGTCTTTTTTACCAATTCGCTCTTTTTGAAAAGCTCCAATGCTTTCTCTAAAGAAGGAGAAAGTTCTTCTATGTTCAACTTCTTTCTTTCTGACTCAGATAAATGATAAACATCAACTTCAACAGGTTCTGGTGGTTCTAACCCTTCTATAATCCCCTGTATACCTGCTGCGTGTATTAGGCTTAGTGCAAGGTATGGATTGCAGGCCGGATCAGGACTTCTTATCTCGATTCTTGTTGCAGACTCTCTCCCTTTTTGATATTCTGGAACCCTTATATAAGCTGACCTATTTTTTGTACCCCAAACAAGGTATGTGGGTGCTTCATAACCAGGATAGAGTCTTTTATACGAATTTATCCATTGATTCAAAGCTGCCTGAATATCTTTTCCGTATTTTATCAGTCCAGCGATATATGATCTTGCAATCTTACTTAACCCCTGGTTTTCTTCATCAAAAAACAAGTTTCTGTTATCTTTCCATAATGAAAGATGTATATGCATGCCGTTTCCGTTTATTCCTGTAACAGGCTTGGGCATAAAGGAAGCATAAACTCCATATTTCTTTGCAATCTTTTTTACAACATATTTTGTTAGAATTATACTATCAGCCATCCTTAAAGCATCAGAATAAGTTAAATCTATTTCATGTTGACTGTTAGCAACTTCATGATGGTCGAATTCCGTTTTTATTCCCATTTCATTGAGGAAGAGCTGTGCTTCTTTTCTTATTTCTCCGTACAATCCCGACCTAAAATATCCGCCTTCATCTGTATGCTTTGGAGTTTTATCATTTTCAAAAATAAAAAATTCTATCTCAGCCCCGCATTTTAATATGCCAAAATCCTTGTATTTTTCTATTATATCTTTGAGCAAAGTTCTCGTATCTCCTTCGTATTCTTTTCCACTCGAATCAGTTATGTACCCAAAAACCATTGCCTCCCTCCATGTTTTTTCAATACCTCTGTATTCCCAAGGTAAAACTACTAGCGTATCTATATCGGGAATAAACCTCAGATCACTTTCTTCAGTTCTTGCAAAACCCTCTACGGAAGAACCATCAAACCCCTTCCCGTTTTTAACCAGTTCTTTGAATTCCTCTATGGGGACTGTAAAATCAAGCATTCTTCCGAGAATATCAACGAAAACAGGTCTGATAAACCTTACATTCTTCTCAAGTAATTCTTCTTCTAGCTCCTTTATTTCTTTCATGTAATATTTAAGTCAGAGATTATTAATATGATTTTCCTTTCTTCCAGCTGGTTGTAATGATATACTACCTTGAGAGAAAGTAGTTAGCATATGGCTTTTACAACCGTTTTGCTCTCTTTTCAAAATTATATTTGGAAACAAACCAATAACTGATTACCATGTATCTCAAAAACGCAATCATCATCTATAACATATACCGCTTTTATCATACTCTGTTAGTTTCTCTGGCATGTCTTTAGTTCTGATCTCCTCCCAGAATTCTTTAGCTTCTGAATAGGGATCATTCAATTTTTCCTTTATTTCATCTATCGAATAGTAAACCTCTATAGCCATATGTTTACCTTAGATACCATACTTTTATCCTTTGCTGAAGCTAAAAAAAGTTAACTCTATGATTAAATTGTGGTAGACGAACAAAAAGAGGCCATAACGTTTGAGGTAATACGAGATATTCAGCTTAGAGAAAAGAATGAACCAAAGCTTATAAAGCTACCAGATGGCTTCTATGAAAAGGTTAAAGCTTATTTGGCATTGAAGTTTAAGCTAGCTAGAGAGAGTGATAATCCAAAATTTTTGTTGGAAGCGAAAAGTGTAAAAAGAATGATAGAAGATATATTTTATCAAAGGGAAAGGAAAATAATTTCTCATGCTTTTGTTTACATAAAAACTGGCTTGATACCCGAGAATTTAACGGAAGAGGAGTTTGAATTTTTCAAATCCATTGTAAACCTAATAAAAGAGAGGAGAACTAAGTATATCGAGTCTATAGAGAAGCTTAATGAAGAAGAGTTGCTAGAAGAAGCAAAGAAAATTTCTGATGTTATTGCAGCTGAAGAGACTGAGACTAAAACTGGAATAAATAATCAAAAAGAAGAAACTAGTAAAGCAATAGAAGAAGTGCCAGAAGAAAAAATAAAAGAAGCTATAGAAAAGAAGGTTAAAGAAGAGCCAAAACAAGAAGATAAAAAGAAGGTCATGATACTAATGGATTTACCTAACTTCTTAGGCATAGATGGTAAGGAATACGGGCCCTATAAAGAAGGTGATATGGTAGAATTACCAATAGAAATAGCCGACTTGTTAATAAGGAAGAAAGCTGCTGAGGAGTATCTAGAATAGCCTGTTTTATAAATATAAACTGTTTATATAATTTTCGATCGGTGTAATAATATGGAGTTTCCAAAAAAAGTAAGAATTTACTGTCCGTATTGTAAAAAACATACAGTGCATACAGTATACATTTCAAAAAGAAGACCAAGGAGAACACTAGCACAAGGTCAGAGGAGATTCTTGAGAAAAATGAAGGGTTATGGTAGCTTCCCGAAGGAAAACCCAAAGGGAAGAGAAAAACCTACTAGAAAGGTTGACCTGAGATTCAAGTGTACTGTCTGTGGTAAATCACATACACATGGAGAAGGTTTCAGAGTCAAGAAGTTCAAGCTAGTTGAGGTTTAGTATTTTTATTCTTTTTTGTTTATCTTAACAGACATAACGACGATCCCGGTTATTCATGTTTTTAATACGTCGATTTTTAATTTTTTAGTAGTGAAATAATACTATGGATTCGTATGATAAAGTACTTATAGAATACGATCATGTAATAGAAATAGTCTCTGATATGATTGAAAAAGAGGAGGAGTATGTAAAGTACTATTTATCTCTTTTCATGGATGATGAAGATTTACCAGAGAAAATTAACTGGAAATATGTTGGAAAAATAAAGGAAATTGCTAACAAATTGAGAACATACATGTATGACCTCGGGGATAAAATAATCTCTGATGCTTTTTTTGGAGAAAATGGTAATGGATATATTGCCCAAAATTTAAATAACATAGAAGCTCTTCGTATGATTTTATCAGCACTTAGGGTTTATGAGAGATATTTTGGAAAAGACCATATATTTGTGGAATATGACCAAAAAACGAAAAATATAAAATTACTTACTCACGGTTTACACGAAGAGATTGATGATATAGATGAGTGGGAAGGTTATATAGAAAAATATGTGGATATGAACGTCGAGATAGCAATCGAATATATACGTAGCGTGGATGAGGATAAGAACGTTACAATAATAAAACAGATGATGAGCTCGATAATGCCGGAGTCAGATAGAATATATGATAACATAATAAAGAGTTTTGCAGTTGGTAAAGCTCGTAGGGCTATATCTGCATTGATTGTTGAGGAAAACGTACCAATTAATATCAAACAAGGATATAACATAAAGAAGGTATGGATCGATAAAAAAGGTGAACCCAGAATAGATATAGAGGATGCTATAGAGGATATTGTTTCTAATTATGTAAAAAAAATTAGAAAAAACAGAAAGAAAGACGAAAGTATGATGTATGGCTAAATCAATTCTATACCTTTATTTCTATCAAATAACATAATTTAAATTATAATGCAGAACCAATTTTCAATTAAATCTACTATTATTTTGATACTCTTTTTAATGATTTCTCTAGGTGTAGTTGCTGCTTCTACATTAACAATACCAGTAAGAATATATCAACAAAAACAGTATCTTTGCGTAGACTCCGATTATTACTCTGGTGAGTTAACCGATATAAACCAACTGAATTGTTTACAAAGAGGTAATCCTTTTAATGCTAAGTACGGAGTCGGAAAGATTTATGTTAAAAGTTTATCTAACGATACAGGTTTGATTTTCCATCTTCCATTCGATGACTGTGATTTAAAAGATATTTCTGGATTAAAAAATGATCCCATAGAGAACAACATAACTTGTGTTGATACTCTTTTTGGTAAGGGTATTAAATTCAATGGTATAGATAGCAAGCTTATTGTAAATTATAATCCTTCACTGGATTCAACTAGAACAGCAATTTCTGTATGGTTGAAAGTAGATGCAGTTTCTTCTACGCAAACAATAATTGCAAAAAGCGATTATCCGAGCTCTGGATATTTCTTAAGAATAGAGCCCGGTACTAGTAATGGTGTAAGGATAACATTTTTTGTTGGAGATTCGACAGGATCTCCTCATGAAGTAGTTGCAGACAACCAAGATATTATCGGCAAGTGGACCCACTTAGTTGCTGTTTATGATGGAACTGAGCAAGCAATATGGATTAATGGTAAGAAAGTATCTTCTTTGAGCTGGAACGGTGACATAGGGTTGAACACAAAAAGTTTAGAAATTGGAAATGAATATGGATCAAATTATTTCAATGGTACTATTGATGAAATAGCAATCTATAATAGAGGT
>JAGGZO010000082.1 GCA_021161995.1 Candidatus Aenigmatarchaeota archaeon | reverse complement strand
TTTGTTTATCAGGAATAAAATTGTTAGAATGACAAACGAAATGGAAACAATAATAAATGAGGAAATTCAGAAGTATAAAGATAAATTTCTTTCAATTCCTTGTTTTGAGCCATTCTACAACATGATAATAAGTCCAAATGGCAACCTAAAGATATGTGCGATTTCTGGAGAGACAAATGTTAATGTAAAGAACGTTTCTCTAAAGGATGCTTGGTTTAGCAAGCCTATGATAGAAGCAAGAAAAAAACTCAGAAAGGGAAAACTATTTGATTTTTGTTCTCATTGTTGTGTTCCAATTTTTCTTGAGAATAGAAGAATTAGAAAAAAATTGATGAGGTTAAAACATGCAGTTTGAAAGAGAAGCATTAAAACGATTGAAAATGTGGATGAAAGGAAAAAGGGCACCACCATTAAGAATAGATTTAGAACCAACCGCTTCATGTAATTTGAAATGTTTATTTTGTTGGACTAGGTCAAAAGAGAGAGTTAAAAATTGTAGATATGAAAAGCATCTGACAAATAAAAGACTTTTGGAAATAGTTGATGAAGCAGCTGAATTAGGTGTTAAACAGTGGGAGATTGCTGGTGGATGGGAGCCCATGGCAAACCCGAAAGTTACTTTTAAGGTTATGGTTTCAATAAAAAAGCATGGTATGTTTGGGTCGATCACGACAAACGGTACATTGTTTACAAATAGAATGGTGAAAAGATTAGTTGAGGTTGGTTGGGATAGAATTTTATTTTCTTTGGAGGGACCAAATGCAAAGATACATGATTATTTAACTCAAACAAAAGGAGCATTTGAGAAAGAAACAAGAAACATACGACTTTTTAAGAAGTGGAAAGAAAAATTAGGAAAAGATAAACCAAGATATTCAATCCATGCTGTTCTTACCAACAAAAATTATAACAAGTTGGAAGAAATGATAAAATTGGGGAAAGAGTTGGGTGCCGAGGGAGTTAATTTTGAACCTCTTATAATTTGGTCAAAGGCTGGAGAAAAATTGAGGTTAACAGAGAAACAGAAAAAGGAACTTGATGTCCATATAGAGCGTGCTTTGAAAGTAGCTGAAGAGTTGGGTATATATACCAACGTAGCAAATTTGAGAAGAAAAGAGTTGGTGATAAAGAAAGATATGAGACGAGTTATGAAAAGGCATGTTAGTTGTGATGGTAAAAGTATATTATCTTCACCATGTTTTTCACCTTGGTTAAACATGGAGATAAGGTTTAGTGGCAGGGTAACATACTGTAGGCTTTGTAACGATGAAACTGGAACCGACAATATAATGGACAAGAGCTTAAAAGACATTTGGTTCGGAGAATATTTTGAGAATGCTAGAAAGAATTTTGTAAAATGTAAGTTACCAGAATTTTGTAAAGATTGTGCGAGTGGGGTTATTGTTGAAATGCAAAATCTTCGTAAAAAATTGATAAATTCTAAAAATCCGCTAAAATGGATAAAGGGTGTAAGATAATGGATAAACATGAAAGAGAGATGTATGAAAGGATAATGAAATGGTTTAAAGGGAAAAAGCAGAATCCGTTTAAAATAGATTTAGAACTTCATAGAAGATGTAATTTGAAATGTTTATCTTGTTCTAGAAGATCTTCACCCGATTATCCTAGATTGAATGAAATTTCTAAAAAACTTGAAATGCCGACGGAAAAGTGGTTGGAAATAGTTGATGAAGCAGCTGAACTAGATGTCAGAGAATGGCATATTGCAGGTGGTGGTGAGCCAATGTTTCTCCCTGAAAGGACAGTACCAGTCATGAAAAGGATAAAAAAATATGGAATGTTAGGCATCATTACAACAAACGGTACATTATGGAGAGATAAGGATATAGAAACGGTTGTTAAAATAGGATGGGATAGAATCCATTTCAGCGTTGATGGACCAAATGCAAAGATACATGATTATTTGCGTGGTGTTCCTGGGACTTTTAAAAGAGTTATGAGAACGATTAGAAAGTTTAATGAGCTAAAGAAAAAATACAAAGCAGATAAGCCAATGCTCAATATGAACATGGTTTTATCAAAAAAGAACTATAAACTATTACCAGAAATGGTCAAACTCGCTAAAAAATTAAACATAGAATTTCTTTTTGTTGATCCATTGATTGTATACTCCGAGATTGGTGCTAAATTAAAAATGGGTGAAAAAGAAGTCAAGGAGTTTCCCAAATATTTAGAGAAGGCAAGGGTGTTGGCTAGAAAGTATGGGATAAATAACAACTTCGACGGTTTACAGAATAATCTTCAGCCAGAGCTAATCGTTAAAAGTAGTAAAATGAGCGAAGTTGTTAAAGATGAGGTAAAAAGAGCAGAGAAGATTAAAGTTAAACCATTTATTAAAAAATTTCTCACGGTACTTTGCTTTAAACCTTGGTTCCATATGACTATAAAATGTGATGGGAGAGTAACATCTTGTGATGTTCCTATTACTGGGGGTGACAACATAAAGAATAAATCCTTGAAGGAAGTTTGGTTTGGCGACTATTTTGAATGGCTGAGAAAAACTCTACTTTCGAAGAGGATTCCAGATTTTTGTGATCAATGTAATGCCAGCCACGCCACGCAAAGAAGAAAGTATAGAGCAGAAATAATAAAGATGTTGTCACCAAAACTCTTTAATGAGGTGAAGAAGCTTTATGGACTTATATAGAGCAAGAATAGAACGATTATCTAAATGGGCAAAAAAGAAGAAAGCACCACCCGTTACTATTGAGCTTGTTCCTACGGATAGATGCAATCTTAATTGTTTAAGCTGTTGGCGGAGAGGATGGGATAAGAAAAAATTGGAAGAACGGTATAAACAAGAGATGAGTGATGAAAGACTTTTAGAGCTAGTTGATGAGGCAGTGGAACTGGGTGTTCTTGAAATAGCGTTTGTTGGTGGTGGTGAACCATTAGCTAGGAAAGTTACACTGAAGATGTTCAAAAAAATGAAGGAATACAACATGATTGGCGATTTGGTTACAAACGGTACATTGTTCACAAAGAAAAGTATAGAAATGATGGTAAAAATAGGATGGGATAGAATAAAGTTTAGCATTGATGGGCCAGACGCAAAGATACATGATTATGTCAGACAAACAAAAGGAGCATTTAAAGCGACTGTAAACAACATAAAATATTTTGCGAAAATGAAGAAAAAATATAAAACAGATAAACCTAGGTTAATACTACAATCTGTTTTATCCAAGGAAAACTATAAGAAATTTCCAGAGTTAGTTAAGCTTGCTCATAGGATTGGTGTTGATGAGATGACCCTGTTGCCATTAACAGTTTTTGATGAATCTATGAGGCACTTGAAGTTAACAAAAAAGGAAGTTAAAGAATTCATACCTATACTGAGAAAGTGTATAGATATGGCAAATAAATTTGGTATAGAAACAAATTATCATGAGTTTCTTGATGAAAAATACATACTCAAAACAGAAGATATGAATTCTGTTTTGGAGGAAGAGTTAGATAATTTTATTAAGAAAGAGTATCCTAGGTCAAGAAGTTATAAGAAGAACTTTTTATTCTTACCATGCTATGCACCTTGGATTCATATGACGATATTGCCAAATGGTAATATTGCACCATGTTTTAGCCCATGGGTATGGGAAACTAATGTATCAGTGAAAAACCATTCATTGAAAGAATTATGGTATGGTGATTACTTTAATAAATTCAGAAAAATAATCTTTAATAGAAAACTTCCTGATAATTGCAAGAAATGCTGTGTATGGGAGGTATTTAATAACAGGAAAGTTAGAGAGGGTTTGGTAGAGGTATTGGGGTGAAAAATATGGGTGAGATTGAACGACTTGCAAAAAAGATAAAAAGAAGCAAGAATAAAAAAGAGATGATTGAGAATCTAAACCTTCTTTTATCTACAGTTGATGAAGAGATTGAACTCTTGAAGTTGCAGCTTTCTGCAAGAGAAAAAGAATTAATGGAATGCAAAAAAGAACTTAGAGAGATTCATAAATCGATAAGTTATAGAGTTGCCAGATGGATTTCTGAGACTAAGATAGGATATTCTTTAAAAAGGCTTCTTTGGAAAATTTTTAGAATAAAATAAGGATAGGTGGTTCTGTGGAACTTCATGAAATTAATGAAGAAAGAATACAACGTCTTGCACTATGGCATTATGGTAAACATGCCGGCCCAGTTCAAATAGATGTAGAGCTTCACAAAAGGTGTAATTTAAGATGTGTTTTTTGTGCTAGATACCCAGAGCATACAAGATTAAACAGGGAATCTGTTAAAAATGAAATGCCTGTTAGTAGATGGCTAGAAATAGTAGAAGAATGTGCTGAATTAGATGCTTTGATGTTTAATATTGAAGGTATAAACGAGCCATTTGCACATCCAAAACTACTTCTTCCTGTCATGGAAAAAGTTAAAGAAGTTGGAATGTTTGGTATTATCACAACAAATGGTACTTTGATAAACGATAAGATAGCTAAGTTTATCGTTGAAATTGGCTGGGACAGATTACATGTTAGTATACATTCCTATAGACAAACTATACATGACACTTTAGTTAGACGTAAAGGTGCTTTTAGAAGAGCTATTAATGCAGTCAAGCTGATAAATAAGTGGAAAAAGAAATTGAAGACTGACAAGCCAATGTTGAATTTAAATATGTGTGTAAACAAGATGAATTACAAAGATTTACCTAGAATGGTAAACCTTGCACATAAGTTAAAGATTGAATATTTTTTCACAGAACCTTTGATGGTTTATTATGATGAAGCAGAAAAATTGAGACTTAATGCAAAAGATAGAAAGGAACTTTCTAAGTATGTTGAAAAGGCTAGATTATTGGCAGAAAAATATTCTATTGATAATAATTTTGGTACAATCGATAGAAATTTGGAAGAAGAGATTGTCAAAAGTGCTAGTAGAATGAAACCGCTTTTATTGAAAGATGTTGAAGGGTTACCGAAAGGATTAATATCCGCACCATGTCTAAAACCATGGGATACAATTTCGATACGATATGATGGGAAAACTGGTCATTGTGGTTTTGTTGAACATGGTGAAAACGCAAGGGAAAAATCACTTGTAGATATTTGGTATGGTAAGTTCTTCAATAAGGCTCGAAAAATGATGTTAAAGAAGAAGCTATTTCCACATTGTCACAAATGTGTTCCTAGTGATTTAACACAACGAAGAAGATTTAGAAAGCAGTTGATGGAAAAGATAAAGGAGGGAAAAATATGAACAAAGCAATAATAGACACACTTCTTGATTGGATGAAAAAAGGCAAGGGTTATCCAACTCAAGTTCAGATTCATTTAACAAATTTTTGTAACTTAAAATGCATCTTTTGCCCAACCCGTGCTTTAGTCAGACATTTGGATAGATCGACTGAACTAAAAAAAGAAGACTGGTTGCGAATAATTGATGAAGGTGTTAAGCTAGGAGTAAAGGAATGGCATATTTGTGGTGGTGGCGAGCCAATGTTTTTTACAGAAGACGCAGTTGAGATAATGACAAAAATAAAAGAATCTGGTTGTTTGGGAGAAATAATAACAAATGGAACATTCTTCACGGATGATGTTGCAAAAAAAATTGTTAAAATAGGCTGGGATAAAATATACATAAGTTTAGATTCACCTGATGAAAAAACTCAAAATTATTTGAGAGGTGTTGATTGTTATAAAAGAATAATAAACGGTGTTAAGTATTTAGTTAAGTGGAAAAAGAAACTTAAAAAAAATAAACCAGAGATATATTTCCATTCAGTTATCTGTAAAAAAAATTTCATGCAGATACCGGAACTACTAAAACTTGCAAGTAAGCTTGATGTTGATGGTGTTTTGTTAAATGCACTAAATGTATGGAAGCCTGAGATCAAAAAGCTTAGCCTCGATGAAAATGATAAGAAAAAACTCTTAACTATTCTTGAAGAAAGTGAAAAAATTGCAAGAGAACTAGGTGTTTTGACGAATGTTCATGAGTTTAAGAATTTTCTCTTCTTTGAAAAGGCGAATGTAATGAATAAAGCAATGGTAGAGGAAGTTAAAAATAGAGAAAGGAAGAAATCTTCAGGTGTATCATTTGATAACCTTGCATGTTATTACCCATGGTATAATATTTCTATTTTTTCAGATGGCAATACATTGCCATGCTTTATTTTAAAAGATAAAGGAGAAAATGTAAAGGAGAAGAGTTTGGAAGAAATATGGTTTGGTGATTATTTCAACAAAATTAGAAAGACATTTTTGAAAAATAAGTTAAAAGAAGATTGTGCCAAGTGTAATCCATGGAACCTTCCTATAATGAATCAGATTAGAAATGAATTGTCTAAGTATGTTGATTAAATAGAATTTGCTAATGTTCATTTATTATCTTGCACCCCCAAGTTAATTAAGTCTCGAATCTCTTTGTTTTTAGAATATTGTGAAAAGACACAGAATTTGCATTCTTCTCTTATTTTCTTGTTTATGAAATTTCTTCTTTGCAGATTGAAATATTTTCCAAACCAGATTTTTTTCAGGCTTTTTTCTTTTATGTTTTCCGGTGAGTTTTCTATCATGCAACAAAATGTCGTCTCACCATTACCCTTTATTAGTAAATGAAGGAATGGTTCATAACAAGGTGAATGAATTATATCCCTTGGTGAGTTTTTTATTTCATTCAGTATAACTTCGTTCATTTGATCTGTTTTAAAAAATTCTAGCCAAGGTAGATTTGTATTAACATCAAGTTTTTCGGAGAGCTTTATTAATTCTTGAATTTTTGCTTTGATCTTCATTTTTTGTTTCTCGTTTAGTTCTATGGATTTCATTTTTTCGCTGTATACAATCAGCGGTATGAAGGTTATGTCAGAAACGCCCATTTCAGATGCAAACATGATGAGTTTATCGATTTTATCGAAAATCTTATTTGTTAGGACGGTGTTAAAG
>JAGGZO010000032.1 GCA_021161995.1 Candidatus Aenigmatarchaeota archaeon | reverse complement strand
TCATTATATTTATCTTTGAAAACTATCCAAGTAGACTAATTATGAACATATCCGAAAGATATCTGATTTACGCTATTTACTCTATTTCCTGCTTATTCCTTTGCTAGTTTCTTAGTAAACCCTCCCTAACAGACCCTGTCAATGTATTATTCAGCACTATTACAATATCTTCAAAGACCCTTTTAGAAAAATAAATCATTTATTCTTTATCAGAGTATAAACTAATTGGATGAAGAACAATGGATGATCAGACAGCAACGATCTATGAACTAAAGAAATTAATTAGAGAATTTGTAGCTGAAAGAGGATGGAAGAAATATCATAACCTTAAGGATCTATCTATAGCATTAATAATCGAAGCATCAGAACTACTCGACATATTTAAATGGAGAAATGTAGAAAAAGTAGAGAAAAATAGTGAACTAATGCTGTCACTAAAAGAAGAATTAGCTGATGTAATAATCTATGCGTTAAGACTTTCAGATGTAGCAAATATAGATGTAGCCCAAGCCGTTAGGGAAAAAATAAAAAAGAATGCAGAGAAATATCCCGCCAATATACGCTATGAATGGTAGCTTTCCTTAAATTTCCATATAATTTTTTATTCGGCGAACAAATTGAAAATAAGATATCTCGATGATCAACTAGTTATTAATCCCAGCTATTCCATGAGCTCGCTCTGCTATTCAATATTTAGATTAGACCCTTACAGAGGATGTTCTCACAACTGCCAATACTGCTACACTAAAATGCTCCCTGGTTATAGTGTTATCCCCATTCCACTAGATAATTATCCATTAGCCTTAGCTAAGGCATTAAACAAATTAGACAAGACAGGAATAAAACTACCTCCTTTCAGATTATCCACATTAACTGATCCCTTTCAACCAATCGAACGTGTAAAAAAGATTTCTCTAGGCATTCTAAATATAGCCAAGAAGAAAAATATCCACCTAATCATATCTACAAAATCAAAACTTGTAGCTAAGTCACCATGGCTAGACATCATAAAAGAACTATCCGATGAAAAAAGAGTAATAGTCCAGATAACCATAACATTAATAGATAATGATAAATCAAAGATTTTAGAACCGGGAGCACCAGTACCCGAAGACCGTTTCAAAACAGTAGAAAAAATAGCCAGTGAAAACATTCCCATAATTCTAAGACTTCAACCGATATTCCCCTTCTTAAACGATAACCCAGAGTTTTTCGAAGAATATGCCAGAAACGCAAAAGCGGCAGGTGCAAAACAAGTCATAGCTGAATTTTATAGATTTTTATCATGGAAAGAATTAATAATATTCAAGAAAATAATGAAAGAAGACCATTTCAAGAGAGTTACTAAAAGGGAAATGTGGGAAAAATATCCCTTATCTTCCCATAAAAGACCTAGAATAGAGATAAGATTAAAAACCTATAAAACGTTAAGAGAAACATTGGATAGAAACGGGTTAGAGTTCTCAACTTGTAGAGAAGGATTCTATTTTCTGCATACAGCTAAAAATTGTTGCGGCATGCATTTCATGAAGAACTACAAGCTTAGACCAACACTATACGAGTCCCAAAACAATATAGAAATAGACTCAGAGAAATATCTGACAATAGAAGAAATCGAGAAAATTCCACTTAAAAAACTTAAACTCAAACTTAAAAACCATTATAAGCTTCTAGAAAAAGTAGCTAGAAAACCACAAATTATCGGAATCCCAAACCTCAAAAAATTAGGTAAAATTATTTGATTCATTAAAACATATAGTTAATAAGTGAAAAAATGGTAATAACACAAAGCCTAGAACATACTGAAACACTCCGAGAATGGCTTCAAAACCCCGATAAAACACTAACAAATGCAGAATACTGGGTCTCAGCAGGTTCAAGAGAACACTGGGAATGGAGCATTCAATACTCATTCAAATATGAACCCGGATACACGTATTGGGGCACTAGGATAAATCTAAGAAAAGAACAAAAACTAAGCGAAATATTCAAGTCTGTAAGAAGCGGAGGTATTCTTGGAACCTCGGCAAAACTACTCGACTACTATTCTCAGGAAATACCTAACATAGTAATTTTTTATATGAGCAATACAGGGATAATCGGATTTGGATTAGTCATAAGCACCGAAGAGGACTTCCTAACATTGTTTTGGCCCTCAGAAAAGAAAACAAAGACAATAGAATTCCCATTCAGATACAAGATAAAAATACTATGGCTACACAAAAGCATACTGAATAATCCTTACATGCCTGAAAAATGGACCGGAATCAAATGGCCTTTAACTTGGACACCTATGTCAGGATTACAGCATATCGTAGGCGATAAAGAAAAAATCACCAATTACCTGCTACAACTTAAAAACGAGTTCTTAAAAGAAGAAGACTTCATAAAAGAAGAATCTGTCACAGGCTTCTTTATAAAAGAAAAAGAGATAAAATGGAGCTACCAAAAAATCATTGAGGAACTCAATAAATCAAAAATCTATATACCTGAAGAAAAGATAAAGACCCTTATCTCAGCGTTAGAAGCAGGTAAACATATAATTCTTCTAGGACCGCCTGGAACAGGTAAGACAACTCTCGCATCTATATTAGCTAGATCCCATAATCTCAGAGAAGTACTGAGAACTGCGACTTCAGAATGGTCCAGAATAGACATAATAGGCGGTCCCTCATTCATCGGAGACAAAGTTATATGGCGATCAGGCTGCCTAACACAGTCAATAGTACAGCATTATATACCGCCAAACGGCTCCAATGGATCACTACTGATAATAGATGAACTGAACAGAGCAAACCTAGATAGGGCCTTCGGAGAATTCTTCACCATCTTCGGACTTACAGATCCAGAAGAATGGGAGATTCCAAGCACAACCCTCCACGAAATAGAAAGATATGGAGAGAACATAGATGTATGGGCTGAAAAACTCCTCCAACTGTGGAAGACCTATAAGGGTAAGAGAGGAGGACTAAAAATCCCGTCAGACTTTCGTGTAATAGGCACAATGAACACCTATGACAGACGATACTTGTTCTCTATGGGCTACGCATTATTACGTCGATTTGCTATAATCGAGATAAACAATCCGCCTAGAAAAAAGATGATGGAAATACTTTCATCATACGCAGGAAAACATCCTCAACTAGCAAATAGACTACTACAAATTTTTGAAAAAACAGACATAGAACTAGGCATAGCTATACTTATCGACACAATAAAAATAGCGTCAAACTATGCAAACATAGAAGAAGATAACGACAAGGCATTAGACATGGCTTTATCATCCCTAGTTGTACCCCAACTTGAAGGATTCCCTATAAAGAGTATAAAAAACTTTAGAGACAACCTACCTGAAAACTTTAGACAAACGGTAAGATCCATCAATGAATACTTTAGAGAACTACTCGAATCAGAAGAATAAAGAAATAGAATATATGGCCAGATATGTCTGGCGCAACCTGCTCATCCTATATCGAAGACTCCATATTAAAAACAATCTAAGACTAAGCAACGTCACTGAATACATAGAGCTCCCGAAAGAACTCTCTATAATCTTATCAATCTTCTACTATATGCAGTCCCTACTAGAAAACGTTAGAGCAACCCTCAGACACCTACAACACACATTAGAAGAAGAACTAATAATATCCAACAACCAAATATTTGGAAAAATAGACGTCAATCTCTTAGCCAACTATTATCCCAGCAGCATACCTATAAGAATACAAAAAATAACAATAGACACTCCAGCAAACATATTCCTAGTCTATAAAATCTACCAGATACAGAAATCCCTCCTCGAAGCGAGACACTCTTTGACTAAAGGAGACCATTCATACGTTATGAGCATACTTGTAGAAGAGATAATAAATGAAATAGACAAAGCCTACGCTCTCTGCACATATATCCTTGATGAACCTATACTAAAAACACTCATAAAACACATAAAGACCCATAGCCAAAAAGAAATCGAAAAACTCGAGAAAAAAATAAGAATAGATATAACGGAAAAACCAAGAGAATACAGAACATATAAGAGAATCTTCCAGCTACTCAAAAAAATCAACGATAACATTGTCATAGTCAGAGACACATGCAAAAACCCAAAATTTAGAAAAACCCTAACACTAAACATAAATCCAGAAAAACTATACGAGCTCTACGGCTTCACACTAATACTACAGCAAATAACCGAAATATATAATATAGATAGCCAATGGAACATAGAGATAGACAGAGAAGGAAAAATTCTAACACTAACCAAAAACAACACAGAAATCACAATCTCATACAACTCACTACCAAGAAACATACAAAGCTTCATGACAAAAGCAATAGGCAAAGGCATCATAAACGGCCCACTAGACACACAGCGACTCAGAGGACTACCTGACACAATAATATTAATAAAGAAAAACAACACCACGAAAAAAATAATAATAGACTACAAATACACCACAGACATCAGATACATAGTAGAATCAAGATTCAAAGCACTCGCATACCTATACGAATACAACGCAGACACCACGATAATCATATCGCCACCACCAAAACAAGAAACAACAACAGAGGAAGAAACAGAACAACAAAAAACATTCTACTACAAAGCAAAACAACACAAAGGCGCAATAATACACATAACCCACAACAACCAAAAAACAAAAACAATAGCACTAGCATACATAGACCCAACACCACAACAAACCAACCAAAACAAAAAAACCATAAAAACACTTCTAAAAATAACCACACAAGACCTAGAAAACTAACATAAAATACATCATGTATTTCCTAAATATCAATGCAAAAAATTCTGTCAGAAAAATCAGCTATCCAGTATTTATAACAATGGATCAAAAGAAGTAGTTAAGATCTGATTATTTATTTAATAACTAAGTATTAAATATGAAAATCTGATAGGGAGAAGTATTTAAAGTAAAGAAATAGACCCAATAAATGAATATTATTGTGAATAAGATGAAAAAGAGAAACTGGGATAAAATAGTTCAACATACGATGAATGAAATACAAATCACAAATATTTTAACATCTCTACAAATAGCAGATTATAATTTATTACAAAAAGCACATGATTCTATTCATGAATTCATCTATATAGCTCCTTTTTGTCTACCTCAGAAACAATCTTGGCATTCTAAAAGTGCATTCCTTACATATCATTATATGGCTTATAACCAAGCACATAGATCATTTCTGGAAGCTTTAGCAGGATATTATAACGTCGCAAATATAATTTTGAGAAGTACTTTAGAACTTGTAATCAAAGGAACATTTTGGGAATGTTTAGCACACAAAAAATTTAGAAAAAATGCTAAAATTATAGAAAATAAAGCTAGAGTAAAAATTGAAGATAAAAAAAGGACAATTTTGGATTGGTTAAATGATCTTATTCAGATAAAGCCAGAAATCGAAAATAAATTAGAACAAATATCAGTAGGAATTTTTGACAAGATTGCTCCACTCTATAAAAACCCAGAACTCGAAAAATTACTAATAGTACTTAAGCCTCGAATTGTTCTAGAGCAGCTCTCTTCTTGGAAAATTCTTGATCCCTATAATCATGATGATGTTTATCGTATATATAAAAAATTATCTCAAGACGTTCATGTTATTCCCGATAAAACGGATATAGGAAGAAGACTTCTTCAAGAAAAAGATATGTTTGAAACTACAATCATACAAGCTGAATTGGAAGAATTTCTAAAACTCCTACATAAAGTAATGGACATAGCTATTGTTATAGAGCTAAATATCCTCTCGGACTGGATAATTCAGCTTGATAACAAAAATAAACTAAATGACAGAC
>JAGGZO010000005.1 GCA_021161995.1 Candidatus Aenigmatarchaeota archaeon | reverse complement strand
GGATAACATTTTGTCCATAAAGTTATTAATAACTTGTCAAAAGTTTGTTTAAGCATTGATAAGTTAACCGGAACTGCTGATGTTCTCGCTATAAATTTGGAATATTTATTTAAATCATTGTAAATAGCCTTTCTATTTATTTTTAAAGATTCAATAGCTACAACCCCGCAGCCACCAAAAGGATCCAAAACTACATCACCTACTTTTGTATAGTTTTCAATGTATGCTCTAACAAGATTCCATGGTTTTCTACCCCAAAATCTAATCATATCGTAAATCGGAGTGTTTGGTAATGCATGTCCGACTGGAGGTTTTTTCAACCTTAATTTATCCATCTTTACTGACATTTTTTACCTCAGTTTATGTCTCTGGATACTTTTTTTTACAAATTACAGAGTTCATATGACACTAGACACAAATAAGTAACGTAGTATTGATCACTGATATCTGAAGTTGGCTAAAGTATGGCAAGTATTTCTTCTGGACTGGTCAATACAGAAATTTTAGTTTCTTCACTGATAATATCTTTTACTCTTGCAAAGTCTGAATCAAAGCTTGCAATATATTGACATCCTAACTGTTGAGCTAATAGGATATGCATAATATCAGCAATGCCGAGTTGCAAATAAGCATAGGCAGACGACTCTTGCCATACTTTATTGATCGGCAGATGAAAGTTAACTATATCAACTTGTAATAATCCCTGCAATCCATGACACTCTGCAAATGATCTGTTTAGCCGTGTTTCGGACATCAATATTTCTAAACCAGTTGACTCACATCGCCTCTTTCCTTTTTGCTCTTTAGCTTCTAATTCAGCTAATTTTAAAGCTTTTTTGAGGTAATCACCGATCTGTTTCTTACTTCTTTTCTGGATAAATACCACTCCTGATGCTTCTGAGGCAATTTGTTTAAATGATGCTTCCGCATGCCATTCTATCAATTCTAATAAAGACAGCGGAGTTACTATAGGCGTAACTTTGACTTTTCCAAAGAGAAGTTTCTTTCTAATCTCAACTACTTTGTTGATTTTTGTCTCTGACCTTAAAATATTTCTGACAACCGGTAAATGTGGCAGCTCATTTTTCTTTAAGAGTTCGTCCACTTCTGTTTTAGACATTTCCATATCCTCGGTCATCCAGTATTCTATGAGAACGGATGAATCAAAGTATATCGCTGGTAAGAATCTTTTCCGAAGTTTACCATTTTTTGTAAGCACCGACATCATCCCATAACCATAAAAATATTTTTGAGCAATAGTTTTGTTACACACTCGAAGTGTGCTGGTAAAAAAGTATACTACAAGCCTGCGAGATTAACCACATATAGATTCTACTCAAAACATCCCCCGGACTAAACCAAGACGATTTACAACCTCGATAGCCGACTGAAGACTCTCGCTTACCTTTTTCACTTCATCTACCCGCCAGAACCCAAGGGCCCGACAGAACTCATGCGGCAAACCCTCAGACTCGTGCTTTATTTTCTCAAGCTGTGTATCATCCGAAATGGCGATTACCTTTTGTACTGTAGGACTACTTTTTGCCTTTTGAAGGTTTAGTAAAAGACTATCTATAGAGCCAGATTTATGAACTTCAAATACATATGTTACCAGTCCCAGATTTCCAATACGAGCACGCCATACTACATCTACTTTAGCACCGTAGCCTATTTAAACCTCTGTTTCAGCTTCAAAACCCAGCATTATGCCGATATTTTGAATCATATCTTTTATCTCATCATGATCAAATGATTCGGGTTCTGGTGGTTTTGATGTCTGACTTACCTGATATAAAAAGAAATCAACAAAAAGCATATCTACATCTTGAAATCCAGCATTTTTAAGTTCCTTAGAAACAGCTTGAAGTATTTCATTAAAAGTATTGTACTCCTCAGAAGAAATCCGATACTTCTCTGTGTCTATATAGGTATTAAGACCAAGAATCTTCAGCCCTTGTCTTGCTTTTTGATTCCAAATACCACAAGTTTCCGGTTGAATATAGCAAAGCATCTCTGTCAATGACGCGGGACCTAAACTTTTGACTTCTTTAAGAAAACGTTCATAACGGGTTGCTACAGGTAAAGATTTATTCAAGAGTAGTTTGAACTCATCCCGAAGTTTCTCAATTCCATTCTGCGAGATGATCTTTTGAGCAAAGTATTGCTTGTTACCCCACATTTGGCTTGCCCAAAGCATTGTGATAAGTTCGCTTATCTCAGTTTCTGAAAGCTTATCTACCCTTTTAGGCAGCTTGTTTTGAAAATAGGATACACGATCTAATCTATCTTTTTGATGCTCCTGAAACTGCTCTCCCTGAGTATATTTCTTAAAAACATTTATATATTTTTTAATTATTTTCTTTTGTTCAGAATTTAAAGTAATCGCTGGCATAGACTTGCTACCTCTAACAAATAAAATAACTAATCATAGTATAGAACTACTTTAGAATCTTTAGATCCACACTTAGGGCAGATAGATGGTTCTTCTCTGTAATCTATCTTGTTTTGTTTTTCTTTTTTGCTCCCGCCCATGAAGAGCCTCATCTTGTACTGCAAAACCAACCTCTCCTACGCCCCAGATATGATTGCATTTGTTACATTGAATCCTTCGGCCCATTTATATAATTTTCCTTAAGTTCAATTATCTGCAAACTATAATGGCGGTGAAACCTCTTTCATCTCTATTATAACTCGTTCTGTGTAATCAATCAACCTCACGCCTCACAATCTCTGATTGTTGTTCTAACAGTATATATTCTTATGGGGATAGTAGAGTTTGTCACAAAAATAGTATTTAATCTGGGGGATTCATCCGTTTTTTCATTATCTATCCTTGCTACCTTAAATATATTAACCCTTACCAAAAAGTAACCAGGATATCTCTTTGTCTGGTATGTTTTCTTTTGGTAAATTCTCTTTTCGCATTGCTCGGATTATCATGACAACCGAGGATATGAGCTCTGATTCTGATGCATCGCCTTTGTTATACTTCGCGGCAACACGCTTAGCATTAGCAATTGCTTTAAGAACCTCTTTTCCTCCATAAATACCTATTCTTGTAGTTGCATCAGATAAAAGAGATGTGAGTTCCTGATATTTCCTCTTTTCTTTGGTAAAGTGTGTACCTACGAAGCCACGAACAAAATCTACATAAGCTTGTGTCTTGAGGCTCTGCTCATGCCTTCTTTTCTCTAAAGCTCTTGTAAATAAGTATTGAAGGATACCACCTATCACTACACCTATTATTGGAAGAATTACATACATTAAAGATGGTAGCATTTTAATATTTTATTTCTCGTCGAAAATTTTATTAAACCAATTTCATTAGATTTATATCTGAACTC
>JAGGZO010000020.1 GCA_021161995.1 Candidatus Aenigmatarchaeota archaeon | reverse complement strand
GTGAGGCAATAGTTATCGGTCCAATGGTTAGAATACCAGCGTTAGTGAAAATAGATTTGTTTGAAGGCAAGATAGTAGGAAAAGATCCAGATGTGATAAAAGAATGGGAAAACTATGCAAAAGAAGAAAAAGAGCTTATGGACAATCTAGACACTTTTACTGAAATTTAAAACATATTTTTTGTACAGTGGACAATTTTCTTTTCCTGGTTCATAACATCTATACTCAACTTCACATCTAGCACCCAATTTCAAAGGGAAATCTTTCTGTATTTTACTAGCAACTAATCTGTAAAATGTTCTTATTTCTGTTTGAGCTCGCATGCAACTTCTTAGCATTACAGTGTATTGTATGTTTTCATTTCCGTTTATTCTTCCAAATATGTCTATTTTGTTTCCGAGCAGCAATGGATATGCAAGTATATCTTCTTTATCTAAATCATACCAAAAATCGGAATATATTTCTTGTGATTCATAAACAACTTCGTTTACCCAGTATTCAAAGTAATCATCCTTTTTCATCAAATTTTTAACAGTGTGTGGAATATAGAGAGCATCGTTAAGAACTCTTTCCCATGATACTGGATAAAAATAAACCTGTCTATTTCTTATGTCTTGATGAAAGCTAGCAATCGATCTCCTAGAATACATTAGCAACGTTTCTGTTGTTTTATCATACAAAACTTTTTTGTTGTACAATAGTTTTTCTAATTCATTTATTTTTCTGTCTTCTTTTTCTGATTCTATCGGCATTACTAGTTTCGGGTATTCTTCTATTGGTGTTCTAAATCCAGTTCTTTCTTCATTAAATTCTTTTACAACTCTACCAATTTCTCTAGCTTCTTTGAATGGTTGTTTTAAAAGATAATTACTCCATTTGTTTATCTCTCTTCCGAATGGTATTTGTAAAATTTCTTCTGTTTTTGTTGATAATGGTAAAAAATACCTAGCATCTTCTTTGGGTATACCATCTTCTATTAGATCACTGTATAATTCTTCTGATAAAGATTGTAAATATCTAAGGTCCTTATCTTTTGTTTTTATGTACGGATTTTTACCAACTCTAACATACCTTAGCGATCTTTCGGTTCCAACACCCTGTATTCCTCTTGTTGCTCCTATCGGTAACCAACCAACTAGAGTAAACAGCCTAGAAACATCTTTTAGGTATAATCCATCATAACCCATTTCTCCTATATCTCCATGGTGAAACCCAAGAATAAACTTAACGTATTCCTTGGCTTTTTCTGGATGCTTGCTGAAATAATCAAATGCTCTTTCTGTTGTTTTTACGTTTCTTGGTATTATGTGCTCTATCGGTATACCCATAGAAACAAAAATTCTTGTTGCAGGGATTACGTATGGTTCTTCTGAATAAAGATAGTATATTTTACCACCAAAACTAGTTTTACCGATTAATTCCTTCTTAGTCATAAGGAAGAAATGAAAACAAAAGTTAAAAAACTATACGAACTTCCATTTGGGGCCTTTTGGTGTATCGTAGATTTCTATTCCCACTTTTTTTAACTCATCTCTTATCTTATCTGATAACTCAAAAAGTTTCTTTTTTCTCAGATCTTCCCTTATCTCTAAGAGTATCTGTATTATTTCTTTCATCTTCTCTTCTTCTATATTCTTCTTTCTTGGTTTCTGGAAGAATCCGAATATCTTCCCCAACTCGATTATTACTTCCTTTGCCTTTTCTGCATCTTTTTTACTCTTTACTTTTTCTAAATGTTTGTTCGTTTCGCTTATTATTTCCATGTATTTAGCCAAAGCTAGAGGCGTGTTGAAGTCATCTTCCATAGCTTCTATAAACTCTTTCTTTAATTTCTTTAGCTTTTGAACAAATTCATTGCTAATACTTTCATCACCATTCTCAATAACTTCATCTATTCTATCTAGTGTGTTGTATATTCTGTCTAGCTTTTCTTTTGCATCTTGCATCGCTTTATCGCTATAATCGATATCACTCCTATAATGGCTTGATATCACGAACATTCTGAATATCTCTGGATCTTTCCATTTAGCAAACATTTCTCGTATGGTTATGAAATTGCCTTTTGATTTACTCATCTTTTCTCCGTTTATTGTCAAGAGGCCTGTGTGCAACCAGTATCTTACGAATGGTTTTTTGCTAGTGTATGCTTCACTCTGAGCAATCTCGTTTTCGTGATGTGGGAAAACTAAGTCTTTTGCTCCACCATGTATATCTACCTGCTCACCCAAAAACTTCATACTCATTACAGAACATTCTATGTGCCAACCAGGAAAACCAAACATCCATGGAGTTTTCCATCTGAATGGATAATTTTCTGGTGCTTTCTTCCATAGGGCAAAATCTGCGGGGTTTCTCTTTGTTGGGTCTGGCTCTATTCTGTGTTTTGATAACTCATCTTTCTTTATTTTAGATAACTTACCATAATCTTCAAACTTAGAAACATCAAAATAAACACCAGTCTCAGTTACGTATGCATAACCTTTTTTGATCAGAGTTTCAATCATTTCAATCATTTCAGGTATCATCTGACTTGCTTTTGGTTGGTAATCAGGTCTTCTTATACCCAACATATCCATGTCCTTGAAGAATGCCATCATGTACTTATCAGCCACTTCCCATGGTGTTCTTTTTTCTTTCTTAGCTCCTTTAAGCAGTTTATCTTCTCCTTCTAATGCCTCACCGCTCAAATGACCAACATCTGTTATGTTTCTAATGTATTTTACCCTATAGCCTAGATACTCCAGAAATCTTACTATAACATCAAACGCAACATACGTTCTCCCATGTCCGATATGGCTCCAATCATAGACGGTTGGACCACATACGTACATTCTAACTGTTCCTGGTTCTATGGTTTTGAATTCCTCTTTTTTCTTTGTTAGCGTGTTATAAACTTTTAATACCATGAGAAAATTTTGTAAAGAAGATTAAAAAGAATTGATGAAAGCGGCAATGTTATTGTTTGTTCTTTACTACATACAGTTTTACTCTTGCATCCTTTAGCGATATCATTTCCTCTATGAGCTTCATTTTCTTTAGCTTAGCTAGTCTATACCTAAGAGTTCTCTCTGGTAGCTTTGTGATCTCAAGAAGTTGTTTTCTAGTTTTTGGTTTGATCAGAAGCTTAAGAAGAGCAAAGGTATTCACCCTTCATGTAACACACCTAAAAGATTATTTTTTCTTTTCTTTAAATCAGTTTTGTTAGTGGAAAAATAAAAGCTGGCCAGCCAAATTAATTATGTATGCTTTATGAGATATACAAAAAAGATATACCAAATTTCCTGGATTATCTTATCTCAAAGAATCTAGAAGTGATAGCCCCTGTTAACGAAGGAGTTGTTAGATTTGAAAAAATAAGGAGTGGTAAAGATGTGACACTTGATTATATCAACACAGCAGAATCTCCTAAGGAGTATTTTTTGCCTGACGGAGATAACTTGTTTATTTTCGATAAGAAGAGGCTAGAATACGAATCTTTAAAACCTATTGAAAAAACAAGAGTGATTTTTGGTATGAGGCCATGTGATGCTAATGCTTTAAACATACTTGATAGAGTTTTGCTGGAAAAACCCATCGATAATAACTATGCTGAAAGAAGGAAAAAAACAATAATCATAGCTATTGAGTGTAAGAGGACTGGTGATAACTGTTTTTGTTATGTTTTTGGAACCGATACCGTTAAAGAAGGAGTTGATTTAGTTTTCAAACCGTATGGAAAAAAATACATTGTAGAGGTTTTAAGTAAAAAAGGAGAAAAACTGCTTGATAAAACGTTTTTCAAAAAATCCAAACTAAAAAGTTATAAAGTAAAAAGGCGTTTTAAAAAGAAGATAGACCTAAAAGGAATAAAGTCTAAGCTGCCAGAGTTGTATAATAGCGACAAATGGAAACCGATAGCTGAAAAATGTATAGCTTGTGCTGCTTGTACCGGAGTCTGTCCTACTTGCTATTGTTTTGAGCATAAAGATTATGAGCATTCCAATAGTATAATAAGAAAGAGATACTGGAGTTCATGTTTGTTAGCTAGTTTTAGTAGAGTTGCCGGTAACCATGTAATAAGAAAATCAATGGAATCTAGAGTGAAACAGTTTGTTTATCATAAATTATTCTATTTTGAAAAGAGGTATGGTGTTGATTTGTGCGTTGGATGTGGTAGATGCATTAGTTCATGCCCTGTTGATATAGATTTCTTTGAATTTATTGATAAACTTGCGGTGAAAAAACGATGAAGACGTTTCAACCAGAACTGGCAAAAATAATAAAAACACGAGAAGAAACTGATAGTGTAAAAACCATAAGGTTTAGATTTCTTAACAAAAAGATAATACGTTTTCATCCAGGCCAGTTTATAATGGTTACTGCTTTTGGTGTTGGTGAAGCACCTTTTGGTATAGTTCAGACCAAGAAAGATAACGAGTATGAATTCACGTTTAGAATAGTTGGTAAAGTTACTAGCAAGCTAGCTGAATTAAAAAAGGGTAATATAATAGGCATAAGAGGACCATTTGGTAATGGTTTTCCTTTAAAGGAGGTAAAAAACAAAAATGTTCTGCTGTTAGCTGGTGGAATAGGAATACCACCCATAAAATCAACTCTACTGAAGATTCTAGAAGAAAGGGAGAAATACAGAAGAGTTATCATATGCTATGGTATAAAATCACCAGATGATTTTGTTTACAAAAAGGATTTTGATTCTTGGATAAAACGCAACGATGTTGAGGTTTATCTTAGTGCTGATAGGGGAAGTGATAAATGGGGTTGGCATGTTGGTTTTGTTACAGATCTAATAGACGAGCTAAATCTCTCTAAGAATACTGCATGCTTTATTTGTGGGCCTCCTATAATGATGAAGGTTGCATCTCAAAAACTTATGAGAAAAGGCATTAAAGAGAGCAATATTTATCCATCGTTTGAGCGGTTAATGCAATGCGGTGTTGGTAAATGTGGTCATTGTAACATTGGTAGTTTGTATGTTTGCAGAGATGGTCCGGTAATAAGGTTAGACCGCATACTAAAGGAGGTTGAAAATGCATGGTGAAGAAACTTAAGGCAGCTATATTTACGTTTACTTCATGTTTTGGCTGTAGTTTTGAATTACTTAACATGAAAAATGAATTACTTAAGTTGTTTGATAAGTTAGAATTTCTCAGGTTCAATCTAATCGGTAGAAACAAGTATTCAAAAAGTTACGATATTGCTTTTATAGAGGGGTCTATCTCTACAAAAAAAGAACAGAAAAAGCTAGAAGAAATAAGAGAAAAAGCTAAGTTTGTAATAGCTCTGGGTTCATGTGCTTGTAATGGTGGGGTGAACATAGTAAAGAACTATAGAAAAAATGCAGAAAAAGAAGTTTATGAAGAAAACATTTTTGAGAGTAGAAATGTTAAACCTTTAGACGAGTTTATAAGAGTTGATTATTTTGTTAATGGTTGCCCGTTCAGCCATCAGGAACTATTAGAAGTAATCGATGCAATAATAAACAACAAAATTTTCCAACCAAAAACCTCATCTGTCTGTTCTGAGTGTAAGTTAAAATTAAAAGGCGAATGTCTTCTAACAAAAGGTAAGATATGTTTGGGTCCGATAACAAGAGCTGGTTGTAATGCTATTTGTACTAGTAACAAAATGCCTTGCTATGGTTGTAGGGGCTTAGCACCGGATGCGAACATAAATGCATACATCAAAATGTTAAAACTGAGATTTAAGTTGACTGATGAAGAAATAAAGAAATTATTAGAACCTTATGGTTTTTTAGAGCGTCTCGAGGTGAAAAACAATGGAAATAAAGATAGATGAGCTGTCAAAAGTAGAAGGTCATGCTAAACTAACTGTTAAGTTTGATGAAAAGACTAGAAAAGTTTCTGTATGTTCGTTAGAAGTCTTTGAAAGCCCTAGATATTTTGAAGTTCTCATAAAAGGCAAAGATTATGATCAAGTCCCGTATTATGCTGGTAGAATTTGTGGTATCTGTAATGTTGCTCATTTAATAGGATCTACTTTGGCAGTGGAAAATGCTTTGGGTATAGAGGTCAGTGAACAAACTAAAATGCTAAGAGAATTGATGGTGCTAGGCGGAGTTATTCATAGTCATTTATTACACATGTATATGCTCGCTTTACCAGACTTATTAGGCTATGAGTCAATACTAGATATGACCTCTAAATATTCTGACCTTATAAAAAGAGGACTTGAGCTGAAAGAAATAGGTAATGATATAGTTCGTGTTATAGGTGGTAGGCCTATTCATCCCATAACCTCTCTTGTTGGTGGTTTTACAAAATTGCCTAAACAAGAAGAATTGAATGAATTAATTAAGAGAATTGAGAGAAAAATGCCTTTAGTTGTAGAAACGATAAAAATGATGAAAGAATTAGTTGATAAATCTTCTAGCATGGATGTTGGTGAAGAATACATGTCGCTGAATCATAAAAAACATTATGCCATGCTTTATGGTGAATTGGTTTCATTTAGCGGTAAAAGATTTCATCCAAAGGATTATAAAAAATATTTGACTGAAGAGATCATTGACTATTCAACTTCCAAACATGTTAAGTTAAACGGAAAAACATTCATGGTTGGTCCGCTTGCTAGAATGAACATACATTCAGATAAGGTAAGCTATGAAACTAAAATGGTCATGAAAGAGTTTGGTATATCTTTTCCTACAAATAACTTATTGTACGCTCACGTAGCTAGAGCAGTAGAGGTGTTTGAATTCATGCAACGTTGTCTAGATATACTATCTGAGTTAAACTTGAAGAATGAAAAAGTTGTTAAACCAAAAAGAAAGAGTGGATATGGTGTTAGTGCAACTGAAGCTCCTCGTGGGGTTTTATATCATGCATACAGAATTGAAAACGGAGTTGTAAAGGATGTTGATATAATACCACCAACAACACAGAACACTGCATGCATGGAAGATGTAACAAAGCGATACATCGAAAATACAAACAACAAAGGTAAAAAACTAGTTCACGAAATAGAGAAATTGATAAGAACATTCGACCCATGTTTTTCTTGCTCAGCTCATTTCCTTGAGGTAGATTTTCTCTAGGATGTTTTTTACTCTCTCAACTACTGCATTTATATCTTTCGTTTTTGTTGGTAAAAGAATTATGTCAACATGCTTTATGGATCCTATCTTCTTTGCTAGTTTTAAGTAGAAGTTTAGATCAAAATCATGCAACGATGTAATCATTCTTTGTTTTATTCTTTCCTCATTTGTTAGTACTACAGTATCTACGTTTGGTGAAACATCCATTATGATAACCTTCTTTGCTCTAACCTTTGTTATTTCCTCCGGTGAAAAACAATATTTGAATTCTATTTTATCCCAGAAATATTTTTTCAGTTCGTTCGCAACATCTATCGCTAGTCGATCATCTTCTATTAGTTCATTCCCAAAGTAACATACAACAATTCCTTTCATTCTAATTAATATTTTTCTAGGAAGTTTAAATCATGGATGACCCATTGCTAACAATAGCTAGATTTGCTTATTCGCCGAATGTCAGAGGGTATTGTGGTGCTTACTGTAGTAGGGGTGTTGAAAGCATTCTCAAAAAAGAATATATTTCGGATGAGGAGAAAAGGATAGTTGTTGAGTGGTTAAAAACATTTCCTGGATTGATGCTATACCTCTCTTCTATTGCTACAGATTATAAAAAAGATATCTTTGATGAAAGTGTCATAAAGGCATATATTATTGGAGAATTAAAAGACAACAGAAAAATACTTGATTTAATTCATGAAAGGTTGCATAAACTCAGATATGAAAAATATGTTGATCTAGATAAAATGAAAGAGCTCCCTGATGATACTCCTGTTACACACAACTTTCATGTATTATTTCTTGAATCAAAAAAACACAGGGATGTAAAAAGAATGGATTCGTGTAAGGTTTCTCTGGGTAAAGTTATTGGAGAGAAAGATAATGAAATCTTGGTTGAATACAGTGAGCTTTATTTGTCAGAAAATAAGTTTAAGATTAGAAATTCGAGAAAAAAAGTTGCATCCCCGTTTTTCGATGTGAACGTCGATGAATATGTGTTCATACACTGGGATACGATTTTTTATTTCCCAAACAAAAAAGAAAGAGAAAAATATGTTAGAATAAATGAAAAGCTCTTGGAAATTATAAATCCTCTTCTTTGAGAGATTTCCATGTCTCTATTGATTCTTTTGCAGATTTTTCATCTACTATCTCTACTATTGTACCATACTTGACGATTACATAATCATTTACCTTTGGTTTAACGACACTTAGCCTAACTTTTCTTTTTTGTCCTAGAAAATCTACTATCGCATAATCTCCTTCTATTTTAACTACCCTACCTGGTATTGCTAAACACATTATTCATAACCTAATATTCTAACAGAGTCACCTTTTATTACTTTGGGCTTTCCCTTACAATTTGGACATCTATAAACTATGTATCCATGGGATTTTTCCAGTATTTCTGCTCTTCCTCTGTATCCACAACCACATTCCACTAGCGATTCTTCTTCGATAACTTCTACCTTCCATCCGGTTAAAGTTTCCAGAGTTTCTTTTATTTCTTCTGGAAAAAAGTCGCATAGTTCACCAACAGCTATTTTCACTTTCTTGGGCTTTTTGTCTTTTAGTTTTTCATATATTTGCTTAGCTATGTTTATTTCATGCATCTCTTTCACCAAAATATTCTTTAAACGCTCTTAATGATAACAAAGCACAGCCTCTTCTCTGGAATGATATATCTTTGAAACCTATTTTCTTCAAGTATTCGTCTTCATCCAGAGACAAAATTTCTTTTATGTCTTTACCTTTTATCATTTTAATGAATTTATCGGATGAAACCATGCATAGATAGCATCCATCTCCTTCGAAGCTAGCGTTTTCTATTCTATTGTTTTTTTCATCGATTTTTAGATATAATCGGACCCAATCACCGCAATGCTCTGAATTATGCTTTTCTATTATCGCGTTTGCACTAGGTAATTTACCTTTCTTTATAGATTTTAGCATTTTGAGTATTTTCTCTATCATCCTACCAATTTAATTAATTCTTTTAACGCTTCTAAAAATTTCTGAACCTCCCCTTTTGTATTGTATATGTATAAGCTTGCTCTTACGCTTCCGTTTATACCAAGTGCTCTGTGTAAAGGATGTGCACAGTGTAAACCGGATCTAACAGCTATCTTTTTCTCATTCAAAAATTCTGCTACGTCATGTGCATTCAAATCCTTTATGTTGAATGAAACCAACCCACCTCTTTTCTTCAAGTCTTTTGGACCGTAATATTCTATTCCTAATTCCTCTAAGCCATCTATCATAATTCTGATTAATTCTTTCTCACGTTTTTCTACTTCATCCATACCGATTGATGTGAGATATTCTACAGCAGCTCTTAATCCTATGGCACCTTCTATGAATGGTGTTCCTGCCTCAAACTTCCATGGTATTTCTGCTTCTTCAAAGCTATCAATGAAAACATCACTTATCATACCACCTCCTAACAAAAACGGTTCTGCTTCTCTAAGATGTTCTTCTTTTGCGTATAGTACTCCTATACCGCTTGGCCCTAGCATTTTATGGGATGAAAATGCAAGAAAATCTATTCCAAGTTTTTTAACATCCACTGGTATATGAGGAACACTTTGTGCACCATCTACCACAAGCAAGCTATCGTTTTCATCAGCAATTTTTCTTATCTCTTTTATATTGCTAATATAACCAAGAACATTTGACATGTGACCAACAGATATAACTTTTGCATCCTTAGCTTTTTTCTCAAAATCATTCATATCAAGTTCTTGGTTTTCATCTAAATTCACAATCTCGAGTTTTATGCCTTTTTGATGTTTCAGTCTTAGCCATGGCAAGAAGTTTGAGTGATGTTCCATTATAGTTGTAACCACTTTATCTCCTTTTTTCAGCTTTACCATCTGAGAGATGATATTCAGACTTTCTGTTGTATTCCTTGTGTAAACTATCTCTCTCCAACTATTTGCGTTTATGAATTTTGCAACAACTTTTTTGCTTTCTTCATACATCTCACTTGCTTCTTCGCTTAGTGTATGAATACCTCTATGAATGTTTGCATAATGGTTCTCATAGAATTCTTTTATTGCGTCGATTACTTGGATTGGTTTTTGTGAGCTTGCTGCATTATCAAAGTATATTATACCCCTTTTTAGAAACGGAAAATCTTTTCTTATTTTTTCTACATCCATCATATTATCCCATTACAAATTTTTCGATTAATTTTTCAATAGATTTTTTATCCAGACCTTTTGAGTTAAGATAAAACAAATCTTCATCTCTTATAATTATCTTTTTTGCTCTGTGGTGGGCTTTAGCATTTTTATTTTTCACTAAAAGTATTGGTAATAATGTTGCTTCTGAGTTTTCGTTCGTTATTACTAGTTGCTCTAACTCTCCTTTTGAATTACTGGCTTCCTCCGTGAATATAAGTTTTCCCAAAGAAACAAAACTTCCGTGTATGTTAGACCTTATTGATACGTTGCTTCTTGCGTTTTCTTTATGTGACACTCCAACAAAATGAAATATTTTTCCTTTAGTCTTTGATTTGAAGACATATTTTAATTCACTGTTCTTTCCAAGCGTTATTTCATCGTATAATATTACGAAATCATTTTCTATGGATTTTATTTGTATCTCTAACGATGAATTATCATGTACATGTATCTTGTTGTTTAGTATGATTTTGTTGCCGTTAACGATTTGATTGATTTTACTCTTTCCATGGACATTTATATTCAATATATTTTTTGTTTTATCGGGTATTATGATATTTAATTCTTCATTTTTTAGTTTCATTTCTTCCTCTTTAATCTTTTTAATTTTCATTTCACTTTCATTTACGAATTTAATCAATTCCTTCATCCGTTACCACCTAATTCCTCTATATCAACATCTATCAATCTTTTTATTTCCAATGCATATTCTAGTGGTATTTTTGAGACGACGTCTTCGAAAAATCCTAGGTATACAAGACTTTTGCATTTGTTTTTATCCAAACCTCTAGCCATTAAGTAAAACATTTTTTCCTCATCAAATCTTTCTATCTTTGCTTCGTGATTGAAATATGAAGAATCTTCCTGCACCATTATTTTTGGTATGGATGATGCTTCTCCATTACCTTCTATTAATGATTCACATTTTATGTTTGCAATCGAATTTTTAGCCCCATTTAGTATTCTAACATCTCCTCTGAATGTGGCTTTTCCATTCCCTATGGATATCGTTTTTGATACCATTGAACTTTTAGTGTTTTTTCCAACGTGTATCGCTCTACCTCCAGTATCAAAATGTTGGTTGTTAGTAACTAAAGCAACAGATATTATTTCTGCCTTGGAGTTATTGCCTTTCAGTATCACAGCAGGATATAACATTATAGTTTTACTACCAAACGCTGCACTTATCCAGCTAACTCTTGCGTTTTCGTAAGCGATAGCCCTTTTAGTAACCAAATTATAAACGTTTTTAGACCAGTTTTGAATGGTAACATATTTTACCGTGCTATTTTTCTTTGCAATTACTTCGACAACTGCAGCATGCAAAGAAGCTTTTGAATATATTGGAGCTGAGCAGCCTTCTACGAATGTTACTTCTGCATTTTCATCAGCTATTATTAGCGTTCTTTCAAACTGACTTATTCCTTCGAGATTTATCCGGTAGTATGTGTGTAATGGTATCGGAACTTTTACATTTTCTGGTACATAAATAAAAGTTCCACCACTCCAAACCGCTGTGTTTAAAGCAGCGAACTTGTTGTCTGCAGGTGGCACAATAGTACCAAAATATTTCTTAACCATCTCTGGATACTGTTGAACGGCTTCATCCATGCTTAGAAATATAACTCCCGTTTTCTCTAGCATCTTTTTAACTTGCTTGTATATCACTTCCGAATCATATTGTAAACCAACACCAGCAAGCATTTTAGCCTCTTCTTCACTTATGCCTAGTTTTCTGAACGCTTCTTTTATATCTTCAGGTATTTCATCCCATGTTTTTGGTTTTTTTGCTAATGGTGAAGAATATAGAATAGCATCATTTATATCGAGACCGCTTAGATCAGGGCCCCAATCTGGTAGACCAAGCCTCAGAAACCATTCATAACCCCACAACCTTTTCTTCAACATCCATTCTGGTTCGTTCTTTAGCTCAGAAATTTTAATGACCTTTTCTTTTGTTAAAGGACCCTTTATTTGCAAGACAGATCTAGGTTTACCCTTAAACCAGTACTTCTCTGTTTTTATGTCATCAAAATCTTTTTTCATTCAAACACCGTCATAACCGTTTTCATCGATTACTTTTAGCAATGATGAATCACTCCTTTTCACTATTTTACCATTTTTCATTATCAAAACCCTATCTGGCTTTATCTTTTGAAATATCCTTGTGTAATGCGTGATTATGAGAAATGTTTTTCCCTTATCATTCATTTCTTTTATTATATCGTTTATTTTTGTAAGTGAATCTATGTCTAAACCAGAATCAATTTCATCCAATATTATTAGTTCCGGATCCAAAAGTTTCATTAACAATATTTCCATTTTTTTCTTTTCTCCGCCCGATAGACCAACATTCAATCCCCTCTCAAGAAAATCTTCAGGCAACCCAAGCTTTATACCACTTTTCTTTACTTCTTCTTCATCAAAGTTATCCTTTATGTATGTTAACAACATACCTGTTTTTACACTTTCTATTTCTGGTGGTGATTGGAATGATAGAAAAATTCCTAATCTTGCAATCTCATCTGTGCTAAGATTTGTTATGTCTTTTTCCTTGAAATATATTTTACCTTGTTTATTTAGTCTGGGATCATTTATTATACTTCTTGCTAACGTTGTTTTGCCAGAACCATTAGGCCCCATTATCGCAACAATTTCGCCTTCTTTTATGTTAAGCGTAACGTCATCTATTATTTTTTTGTTCTCAGCTGCTACTGATAAATTTTTTATTTTTAGCAATGGCATGAAACAATATAGTAGCTTAACAAATATAAAAACTATAACGCCGTTATAGCATCGCTACTCTTTTATGTGCTTATTTATCAGGTATGTTGTGACTATCGATAGCACAAATCCTACAACGGTTCCAGAAATTATAACTATCCATTCATCTATACCAATAGGTACTATTTTGAAATATTTCGCTAGTGGGGAATAAATTATACCTATCTGCAAAAGTATTGATAGTATCAACGAGAACAAAAGCACTTTGTTTCTTAACCAATCCCTTATGGATTTTAGATTTTCTGAATATCTTATAGAAACTATTCTTACAAGCTCAAACATTATAAATGCTGTGAATAAAGCTGTTCTGGCTTCATCTATACCTATTGGTAAAGCTAGTGCAAAAATTGCTAGTATCATGATAGATTTTTCGATGCCAATAGCCCCTATGAGAGCCGCTAGCTTTTTGTTTATTATCCCTTCATTCTTTTTCCTTGGCGGTCTTTTCATTATGTCAGATCTCGCTGGGTCTACTGCTAAAGCTAAAGCAGGCAAACCATCTGTTATAAGGTTTATCCAGAGTATCTGTATTGGGTACAATAGGATGAATGGATAAATTAAAGTACCTATGAACATAACGAGTATTTCAGCTACATTACAGGTAAACAAATAGTTTACAAACTTTCTGATGTTATCAAAAATCCTTCTCCCCTCTTTTATAGCGTTTCTTATCGTCGCAAAGTTATCATCGAGCAATACGATATCACTAGCCTCTTTTGCTACTTCAGAACCTCTCTTACCCATTGAAATACCAACGTCTGCTTTTTTTAATGCTAAGGAATCGTTTACACCATCTCCAGTCATAGCCACAACATACCCATCCTTTTGCAGTATTTCCAGTATTCTTAGTTTATGGAATGGGTTCGTTCTAGCAAATACATTAACGCCTCTAGATAGAGCGAATTTAAGTTCATCATCATTCATCTTATCTATATCATCTCCAGTTAGAACACCTTCTGTTTTTAGGCCAACTTCATCTGCTATTGCCTTAGCTGTTTCTGGGATATCACCAGTAATCATTATGACTCTTATGCCAGCGGTATAACACTCTTCTATTGCTTTTTTGACTTCTGGCCTTGGCGGATCTGCTAAAACAACTAAACCGATAAACACGAGATTTTTTTCTAGAGGTTTTTCGTATTCTTTGTATGCGAGCGCAAGTACTCTAAATCCTTTTTTTGCATAATCTTTGGTCTTTTCCAAGATTTCTTGTTTTATAGATTCCGTCAGTTTCATCGGTTTTCTACCTAAGAAAACCCTATTACACTTGGAAAGTATTACTTCAGGTGCACCTTTTGAAAAAACTATTTTATCGTTGTTTATTTCATAAGCTACGGTCATCATTTTTCTTTCTGATGAAAATGGTATTTCTTCTATTCTTTTGCCATTAAGCTCTTTCTTTAATTCATCGTGTGCAAATTCAGCTAATGCTATATCCGTTTCATCACCGATCCAAACTTTTTTACCATTTTCTACTTTCATTTCAGCATCATTGCAATAATAACAGCATTTTACTGCTAGCTCGTTTGTGTATTCTGTATCTTCAACGAACCACAGATATCTAACTTTCATCCTTCCTTCTGTTATCGTACCAGTTTTATCTGTGCATATTACGTCAACAGAGCCAATAGATTCTGTTATAGCAAGTTTTCTAACTAATGCATTCCTTTTAGCCATCTCTTTTGCTCCTCTAGATAAAGCTATCGTTATTACCGCTGGCAGGTCTTCGGGTATAGCTGCTACAGCTAGCGATACAGATATAAGAAACGCTTCTTCAGGACCAAATTTTTTGATTCCAACAACAAATAGAGCTAATATGAGAAATACAGATACGATAACAATCTTTTTGGTGAACTTTCTTATGCTTCTTTGGAATGGAGTTTCTGTATCTTTCATTTCCTGCATTTTTTCTGCTATCTTTCCTATTTCTGTGTTCATTCCTGTTGCAAAAACCTTCGCTATTGCTTTCCCTGAATAGACATAACAACTAGAGAATATTTTTTCTCCAACACTTTTTTTAACCGATTTCGATTCTCCCGTTAATATGGATTCATTTACTTCTAATTTACCGTCTAATATTTTTGCATCCGCAGGTATCACATCACCAGCTTTGAGAATTATTATATCTCCTGGAACCACCTCACTAGAATCTATTTCAATCTCTTTACCATCTCTGATTACTCTTGCTTTTGGAGACGCTAATTTTCTTAATGCTTCCATCGTTTTTTCTGCCTTGTAATCTTGTATGAATCCAGCTATTGCAGAAATAAGCACGATCACAAGAATCAATATACTATCAATGTAACTTTCACCTTTAATGTAGTTTGTCCAAAGTGAAATTATCGATGCAATTATAAGCAGTATTATTATAGGTGAAGTAAACTGAGAAAGAAACATTTTGATGGGTGAAACCCTTTTTTCGATTTTTATTTTATTTGGTCCGTATATCTTTAACCTTCTTTTAGCTTCTTCGCTAGTTAAACCAGAAAAATTTTGCATAATACTTTAGTTGAACATCAAAATTAAAGTATATGCAGATACATTTTCTTTAGTATTTTCTTCGCGTTTTTCTTGCCTACCATTCTTGAGATTTTTCCTTTTATTGCAAAGTCTATGTATTTCTTGGTTATTCCTAGCGTTTCTTTTTTGGATAAGTATGTAGTGTCAATGACAACGTTAGAGGTTTTCATACTTTCGAGTATGTAGTTCTTTATTCCATAGACTTTCTCATATCTTTTTAAGTCCTCCATATCCCTTTTGACTATTGAGTTTTTTATCGTATCTACTGGTAACCCATACTCTTCTCTTTTTTTATCTTTTGACAATCTTTTTGCTATTTCATTCACATCTGCTATAAGAAATATTCTTAGCTTAGCATTCTTACCGCAAACAAGATTTGCTAACCTACCAACAGCTATCATGTACTTGTAGTTCAGTTTTCTGAATTTTCCTTTTGAGTAACGTAAATTGTATGAGTATGATAACATTGTCTTATCAACAAGTTCATCTATTTTCATGTTTTTGGATGAAACTTTCCTGCTAAATCTTATTAAATCATCAGCAAATCCGTATTTCTTTGCTATATTGCGATAAATTTTTCCACTTTCTTTTAGTGTCACTCTGGATTTCTTGTATCTATCCTTGAAATACTTATAGATGTTTTTTGCCAGCGTGGTTTTACCAGTACCACTTGTACCAGAAATAGAAACAACGAATGGCTTATTTATTTTTAATTTTGTGTGTTGCTGCCAAACGATTTTTTCAAATGGTATTAGTCTTTTGATGAATGTCGCCGGTTTGAAATTGTTCATAAAATTATTCTTTCGTAATCAGATTAATCGTTTTTATAGGAGAAACAAAAAATAAAAGATATGGAAGATTGCATATTCTGTAAAATAGTAAAAGGAGAAATAAAATCAGAAAAGGTTTATGAGGATAATCATGTTATTGCTATAAAGGACATCCATCCACAAGCACCTATACACATTCTAATAATACCAAAGAAACACATTCCAAGCATACATCACATTACACCAGATGATAGAGACTTAATCGGCCATATGTTTTATGTTGCTAAGTTACTTGCAATAAAACTAGGTATAGCACCAGATGACAACATGAATGGTGGTTATAGGCTTGTGTTAAACGTTGGAAGAGGTGCAGATCAAAGTATTTTCCATATACACTTACATTTGCTAGGAGGAAGGAAGTTTGGTTGGCCTCCTGGCTAGTCTTTGTTTGTTAATTCGTCCAACACAACAACAGCTTCTCTCCTTTGTTTCTCTTTCTTCATCATTGGCCATAGTATAACTTCTTTTATACTGTAATTTTCAGTAAATAGCATTACTAACCTGTCTATACCTATTCCCAATCCACCGGTAGGAGGCATACCATACATCATTGCCTCGACAAAATCTTCATCGTATTGGTGTGCTTCATCAAAACCAAGTGTTCTCATCTGTGCTTGTTGTTTGAATAACTTGTTTTGTATTATTGGATCGTTTAGCTCGGTATAAGCATTGGCAAACTCTATGCCAGCTATGAATAATTCGAATCTTTCTACTAAGCCTGGTTTACTTCTGTGTGGTTTTGCCAGAGGTGTTGATTCCACAGGATAATCTATAGCAAAAGTTGGTTGGATAAACTTTGGTGATGCTAATTCATCAAATATTTCAGTTAGTGCTAAGCCTCTGTTGTATGGTTTTACTTCAATTTCATTTTCTTTAAGTATCTTTTTTATCTCCTCATCGCTAGCTTTTTCCGGATCTATGCCAACGTATTCTCTTATAGCATCAAAAACAGTTATTTTTCTGAATGGTGGTTTTAGATTTATTTCATACTCCTTTCCATCTATGGTTCTTTTTACCTTTTCTATACCAAAAACTTTTGTTAAATGCTCGAATAACTCTTCAACGATTTTCATCATGTCGTTATAATCTGCATACGCCTGGTAAGCTTCAATCATAGTAAATTCTGGGTTGTGCCTAACATCAACACTTTCATTCCTGAAATCTCTTCCCATTTCAAATACTTTGTTGAACCCAGCTATTATCATTCTTTTTAGGTATAGTTCATCGCTTATTCTAAGATACCAATCCTCATCAAGATAGTTTACATGGGTTATGAATGGTTTTGCATAAGCACCGCCGTACAAAGGTTGCAAAACTGGAGTATCAACTTCAACAAATCCTTTTGACCTAAAGAATTTTCTAACTTCTTCGATTAATCTAAATCTTTTCTCAAAAGTCTCTCTAACGTTCTTGTTCAATATTATATCTAGATATCTTTTTCTGTATCTTTCGTCAACATCCTTTAATCCAAACCATTGATCTGGTAATGAAATTAATGATTTAGCTAAAATTTGATAACTCTCTACCAAAACTGTTAACTCTCCTCTCTTCGTTCTTATCACTTCACCTTCAACACCGACAAAATCTCCCTTCTCAACCCATCTATCAAATCTTTTGAATTCTTCTTCACCAATTTCATTCGGTCTAGCCATTATCTGTATTTTAGAGCCATTGTCGACTAAATCACAGAATATCAACCTACCATGCTTTCTAACAGTCATTATCCTTCCAGCAACCTTAACATTCTTTCCCATACATTTCTCTGGGTCAGAAACGATTTCTATTACTTCATGCGTTGGCTTAAAGATATGAGGATAAGGATTTATACCACTTTCTTCAATTTCTTTTAGAGTTCTTATTCTTGCTTCGATATCCTTTCTAAGATTACTCATACTAACACCCCAATAAACATTATTTAATCATGTCAGATTTTTAAGAATTAGAAAAGGGCTAGTCGAAGAATCTGAATATTATTTCGCCTCTCGCCGATTTTCTCTTTTTCGTACGATCAGTATACCTCATTTTGGCTGGTGGTAATTTTGGTTTACCTATTATTTCAATGCTTGGTATGATGGAGTATGCTATCAACCTTTCTTCTCCAGGCATCATTTTTTCGATTCTCCACAACAATTCATAGCCACCTTTAACCTTCCTTATCGTTGGTTTAATCGTTTCGAATTTCTTGACTACTGTGTATATCTCCGGGACGAAATCTCTCACAACAACATCCCTGATTGGTTTTCTTGAAGTATTCTTTATCTTTAGTTTTATCCTAATCTCATCTTTTCTTCTTCTCGAATATTTCTTGGCCACAGCTGGTGTGTAATACATCGCTAAGCCAAATATCAGGAGTACACCAGTAATGCTCACCACAGTTACGTATGGCCATAAAACGATCTTGAATGTTATCTCTTTTTCTTCCCCTGGCGATAAGGGTATATACCATATAGCTTCTGCAAACGCCCCCTTCTTTATTTCTGGTTGTTGATCAAATCTAACAAAACCGAGAACAAACCTTGGAAATCTTTCTATGTAAGTATAGTTGACCCATTTGTTACCGATGTTTTTTAGTGTTATCTTTATGTTAGCCTGTAAGAAATTATACTTTGCAGATTTTGTTACAACAACTCTCTCTATTTGTGGTAACGTGATAATATAGCTGGACTTGTTTATTTCATTTCCATATTCGTCTTTGACTATTATTGACAGTGTGTAATCTCCTGGCTCAGCGTATTGATCAAATGCAAAAGTTTTTGTGTAGACATACATACCATTTCCTGGGATGTTTTCAATTTCCTTCTTTTCATCTATTAGTATTGTGTTTCCTTTTGTAAGACTTACATGAATTACATATTTGCCTGAAGGATCTGGTTCAACGTTCTCCAACACAGCTTTTATTATAATCTCATCACCTGGTAGCACACTCGTTTTTGATACGTACATTTCTGGTACAACAACCTTCCACTTTCTTTGAAAAACAATTCTAACACCTTTTTCATCACTTGTACTATCATACTTTGCAGAAATCGTGAATTTGAATGGTAGGTATCGAGAGCCGGATGATAGAATTGAACTGTCTACGGTAAACGGTACGTTTACATAAAGTTTAACAACTTCTTGTTCTCCCGGCTGCAAAGTAAGAGATGTTTTATCAAAATACAGGGAAACACCATAGAAATTGGGTGGATAAACAGTAAGAGTTATAGTTCTTGTTATGGTATCGTTATTTTCTATTATTATGGGTATTTCTAACTTTTCTCCGGTATGGGCTGTGAATAAATTCTCTTCTGTAGAAATGAGTACTTTTGCTTGGGATATGTTGTTTGCTGCTAAAAACGCTAGAATAGCAAAAACCATAGGCAATATATATTTCTTCATGGCAAATCCCTCAAATATATTTTACTATTTAGTAAATTTATTTAATAACAATGGTTATCATAAGGGGCTTATTTGAGAGGATAATGTCATAAAAACGGGAATTTCTTATGATAGACGGGGAAGAACAATTTCTTTACCTCGTGCCTTTGAAGTAATAAAACTTGTGCACTTCTCTAGGGTTTAAGTGTAGAATGCCATCAAACGGATACTCATAAAGAAAAACTACTAATGGATGAAAAACACAACAATAATAAAGCTGAAAAAAATGAGCGATTTTTTTCGTAGTTTTTAGTTTTTATTTCAAATATTTAACTCATGAAAAAGTTTCTTGCCTTGACTTTTGACCTGGAAATTTTTCCATGGTTAAGAAAAAGGAATTTTGAAAAAGCATTAAAAAATTCAAAAATTGGTTTTTTGAATTTAGTTGAATGGATTGAAAGTTTAAAAGGAAGTTTTACTTTTTTTGTTAACGGAGAATTTGCAAATAGATGGCCAAAAATTTTTGATCTAATTACTTCCAACGTTGAAATAGCAAGTCATGGTTTTTCCCATCCTTTCAAGTTTTATTCTTTAAAAAAAGTTAAAGGGGATGTTGAAAAAATAACTAGGCTGTTGAATTCTTATGGAATTGAACCTAAAGGTTACAGGTTTCCCAACATGCAGTT
>JAGGZO010000019.1 GCA_021161995.1 Candidatus Aenigmatarchaeota archaeon | reverse complement strand
AGGCGGGCGCATTGCCGAACTATGCTACCGGGGCATCTATCAAATTAATTTATTTTGGAATAGTTTTTAATTTCTTGAGTTATTCATTACTTTTTCTTAACGTTTTCCATACTTTCATCAGTTGTTTGTCGGATGTACATGGTTCAGCTTTGTTAGTTAAAGCGAAATATAATACGCTTGCATCAAAAAACGATATTTTCTTTTTGAGAGAAAGATAGAAGTTGACTATTTTTTCTGAAGACCCCAATGCAATTTCAAACGAATTGCTCGAAGAAATAAAATCCCATATTTTACTGGAATATTCAATACCCTTTTTGTATGTTATTACTGTTAAAGTTTCTTTTATTATATCAAAAGGAACCATAAACAAATCTTCCTTTTCAAAAATCTCTTTGGCTTTTTTGTGGTTTACATCTTCTGGTAAAAATAATGCAACTAGAAATGAGCTATCTACAACTTTCAATAATATCACCTTTTATATAAAATCTCATCTATTTTTTCACTTACATTTTCCTTTTTCTTAACTTTCTTTTCTAACTTTTCCAGCCATTCGAGTATCTCTTTTTTAGAATATTTCTTTTTCTTGTTTTTTGTCAAAGAGAGTATTACCTGACTAAAACTCCTATTTCCCTTTATTTTCTTTAGCGCTTCATATGCTTCTTCGGATATTGTTATGACTTTGGGCATATTTTAAATGCATTTAAATGCATTTATTATGTTTTCTATAGTTAACAATAGAAATTTATTTAAGGAATATTGCCTGAAAGTGCTGATTCGGGATGGTAAATGCCTATTTGCTAGTAAAAACTGAACGATAAATGTTTTCGAGTATAACATATATTGTATGAAAGAAGCTATGTTCTGGCATCCAGAAAGAAACGGTATAAGATGCGATTTATGCTTAAGAAAATGTTTTCTTACTGAAGGCAAAAAAGGATACTGTGGTATAAGAGTTGTTAAGAGCAAGAAGCTTTACAACATCCACTTCTCAAAAATCTTAAAACCAGAGATTATAAACATAGAAAAATCACACATATTCCATTTTTTACCAGATACAAAAACTGTTTTAATCCAATCAAAGGGTAATAATCTACCAAAACCAGTTTTTAGCGAGCCGATAGACGAGAAGAAATTGGTTGAATATGAACCGGAGAAAATAATAGAGCTTGCTAAGAAAAATGGTGTCAAATCGATCGTTTACAGTTTTGAAGAGCCGATGATGTACGTTGAAACCGTTTATAGGATAGCTAAGCTGGCTTATAGAGAAGGTTTGAAGAATGTTTTGATTACGAATGCTTTTGTTGAAACAGATGTCATAAAAAATCTAAGTAAGTATTTTAATGGTGTTTTGATCAATGTTTTTGCTTCGTTGAACGAAAAAATATATTCTGATGATTTAGAGATACTCGATGTTGAAAAACTGAAAAAATCTATAGTTTACTTCAGAAAACAAAGGTTTTTCATCGAAATTGCTAATCATGTTGCTTTTTACGAAGGATATAAAGAAGATCATAAAGCGTTTGCTGAATGGATAGTAGAAAATTTGGGTGCTTCTATACCATATCATTTGATTAACCTAAGAGATATGGATATTTTTGAAGGAAAATATTATCCTCTAGTGCCAACTGATTTGATTTCTTTGTACGATGATGCTCATTTCGCAGGCTTAAGATACGTTTACGTTGATGATTTGGAAGAGTATCAATCTACTCATTGCTATAACTGTAAAACTCCTGTTATAGAAAGAGAAGGTTTAAAAGTTACCAAAATGAATGTAATTGGTGGTAGATGTCCCAATTGTAGAAGTAAGATAGAATTGGTGGAATGATGGCTAAATTAACAAAAAAAGAGATAAAAAAGAGAATAAAGGATGGTTGGATATATGCTAGGATGTGGTTCGAAGTTTTAGCTTTGACCAAAGAAGCGGCTGATGCTAGCTTAAAACAACATGTTGAAAAACTGGAAAAATTTCCGGATATAATAATAATTAATAAGAGATTCATGAAAGTCAAGAAAGTTAAGAAACCTTTTAGGGATATAGAGCAAGCATTTTCTAAGGTTGTTAAAACAGAGGTTCTGGTTAAGAACGTTGAAGCTTTGGTTTACATTACAATAATGTTTGGTCCTAGTGCAGTAGAAATAATAGAACCGCTTGAGTTCAAGCTAAGCATTGCTACAGTACAGTCTATAGTGAATACGTTCGCTGATTTAGTACACAGGTTCGCTGCTATGAAAGGTGGCTTGATGATACCAATTGCTTACGCTGAGGACCTAATGAAAAGAAGACAACGGAGATAACTCTAAATACTTTATTTAACTATTTTTAGTTATGAAACAGTTTCAATTATCTTTCGCTGTTTTGTTACTGAGTATAATTAGTTATGTTGGCGTATCTTTAGCTTATGATGTTGAATACATTGGCATAGACGTTGATTTGAATAAGGACCTTACTGCTAATGTTAACATAACGATAACACCCAAAGAACCAATAAAACAGTTTCAGTGGACATTGTTTTATCCTATAGAAGAGTTAAAATATTCAGCTAATTTTCCGATTAGTTGCGATGCGAAAGCTACTGATATTAGTGTGATAACTTGTAACATAGAGCAAAACCAGAGTTTAAGATCTTTTGAACTTAGTTTTAAAACTAAAAGTTATGTGAAAACTGTTAATTCAACGTTTTATTCGTTTTTTTCAGATTTTGTATTTCCGTTTAAGGTTTCAAGGCTTGTAACCATGATTAAATTACCAGAAGGCTATACGTTCACAGACACATCAAGAATAATACCACAACCAAAAAGAATAGGTAGTGATGGAAAAAGGATATTTGCATACTGGAGTTATCAAGATTTAGAACCAGATTCTGCGCTTAGAGTTTCATTTTTCTTCGAAACACCCGAGGCATCATTCGAGATACCTTCTTACTTGGTTATAGTCGTTATTGGTTTGACCTTTGCTGTGCTAATAGCGTTGTTCTATTTGTTTTATTACAGGAAAAGACAGTTTAGAATAGCTCTTTCTGTGATAGATAAGGAAGAGAGAAAGGTTTTAGAAATATTAGATTCTGAAAACAGACCAATGAAACAGAAGAGGATAGTTGAGTTAACTGGTTTTTCTAAAGCTAAAGTCAGCAGGATAATAAACTCTCTTCATGAAAGGAAGATTGTTGATGTTGAAAGGCGTGGTAGAGTTAATTTAGTTAGGTTGAAACCAATATACAGAGGTATTTCTAAAAAATAAAGAAAAATCTTTCGTTTTATAATAAAATAAATAAAAATTTTTGTGATGAAACAGTTAAACAAAAATATTTTTAGTTTCAGCTAAAAATAAAAAATCTGGTTATATAGTAATGTACGGTGTGAAACAGTTTCAGATTAGTTTTATATATGGTATATATCTTAATACTAATTAGTACCCCGGCCTAGCCTAGACTGGGCCGGGGGAAGAAAACGGTGAAAAAATATGAATAAGGTAATAAAGAAAATAGGTGCAATTGGTTTAGGAGCTCTAATGGCAGGAGCAACACTAGCAGCAGGAGTACTAGCAGCAACAAAACTATCTGATTTCCCAGGATTCCTAGGAGAGCCAGGTACAGATTTCTGGATAGTAGTTGGTAAAGATGCAGCAGCAAGTGATGTCGTAGGTGCAGTAGACATAGCTGCAAGATTAGCAGAGCTAAGCACAGTTGAAAAGAATGTACCTTCTGTGACAACGGCAAATATAGAAGGTAAAGATCTCGAGATGGCATTTGGTGACAAATTCTCCGCATACAGAACAGAATTTAAGCAAGCACAAGTACCATTCTTGTGGGATGGTAAAATAACCTATGATGATGAAGAATACAGAACTTACGAAAAAATCATAGTCGATGGCAACACACAATTAATGAGAGATCCAGGTCAATTCAATGGTACAACATACTTGCAACTACCAACAGAGAAGCCAATCCAGTACGTATATTACTTTGCAGACGAATTTGATAAAGAACTTTCTGTAGAAAAGCCATTAGTAATTAGTATACCTGT
>JAGGZO010000087.1 GCA_021161995.1 Candidatus Aenigmatarchaeota archaeon | reverse complement strand
TTACAATATATAAACTCGGCTTACTTTCATCATTTAGATCGTTAACTATCTGTTGCATATCAATTTTCGCATTTTCGCTGATTCGTATTTTGCTACTCTCCACAATTTGCCTTAAATACTCTATTAATGTATATTGGAGCTTCTCCTTAAGATCTGACTCTTTGAGAACATCATTCACTGAAGCTATCGGTTGTGTTCTAAATTCACCACCAAATCCTAGTTTGTTTATAAACTCTTGAGCAAGTTCTGGTGTAAGTTCATCTTTGAGATGCTTACCAAATACATCATTTTTCATCTTATTCAACATACCTTTCTTTTTAGAACCATAATGATTCTCCACATCTGGCCATATATCATTTAAGAAATCCTCTACGGTTTTTGTAGATGTCTCTTCAAAAATTTTAATTTCTCCATTTTGAAGTATTTCTTTAATAAGGGGCCTGAATTTTCTCTTTTCTCCTTTGAGCCCTTTCGGGAGTAGAAGATTCTTTAAAAAGGTGTTAACTGCAAACTCTAAATCTTTGGAATCACCATTTACGTATTCAAAAACAGGCTTCATAAGCGTTTTCTCGCCTAAGCAAATTATTTTTCCGTTATGGGTTAATAACTGATCAACCAACAGTCCTGTATACTCGTCCATTAAATCAAACAAAATAATTTTAATAGGTTGATCTGTAGAGAGCAGGCTGCTTACTATGGTACTCACTAGATTGCTTTTACCAACCCCGGTAAAACCAAAAATACCAAAATGGGTCTTAATTAAATCTTCCACCCGTACATAAATTTTTACATCTCTATCACGAATTAAATCGCCTACTACAATAACATTCTCTACTTCTTTGTTAATCCCTCTATTAAAAATCCTCTCTGTCATCTCAGAAGTTAATATGTAAACGTCCTTCCCAACCATTGCCATTGCTCTCTCTGATTGTATCGGTTCCTCGCTATTATTTTCATCATATTCCAAATTGGTAGGAATTGCCTCACATATAATCTTTGTTGTATCCTCATAAGATTCTGTTTCCTGCTCTGTCCAATCAGCTGAAGCACTTTTTGCTGCTTGCATCAAAAATCCTGGGTAACCCCTCAAGTCTTTTCTATTGGTACCAAGAGCATAATGCCACGGCATTACAGTTACTAACTGAAGAATACTGTATCTAATTTCGTTTGAGTCAGTAGCAAAGTTTGGTACAGCAACTAAATCTCCTTCATGTAGCTCATTTACTAATTTCCTTGTGTAATCAAACCATATTGTGTATTTAAATCGTGTATTCGGGTCAGGTTCAGCCCACAACAATCTTCCAACAACGTCTTTTCTAAAACTATCCATTTTTCACCTCATGTCCTTTTTAACTCATCTCTCAACTGTCTTAATGTTTTATGGAGGGGATTAGCTCTTAAAGGAACATCACTACTATCTATTATTGGCTTAATTTTTTTATAGAGACTTTTTGCTCCCCAGTCTGCTTTGTGAAGGGGATCAGGATAGCCTATAACCTCTGGATATAGATTTCGGGTTAGTATATTTAGTATAAACATCATCAGATCTTGTATATCATTTCTCCTATCTTTATTCAAAAAAACTATTGGTTCTATTACACCTAATACATCTTTATTTTGGTCTATCCTAACTTTTTCTGCGTTTTTATCTATACTTGGTATAAGTAACCTATCTATAAAGATAACATGTCCACAGAGCGGTGATTTTTTTGATTTGTTAAGATAAAATTGCGTCAACGAGCGAGCAAATAACCTTTCTGGAGGAGCTACAATATCCCCGCTAACTCCTCCGATTTTTTTATTTCCACTGTTATCCTTTTCTATATGTAAGGTCATAAATACAGAATCAAATTCAATTGTAGACCAAGGTGCAGTAAGTGAATCATCTATCCATGGAAGGGTTTCAAGGAACTCTCTATCACTCCAAGGAAGAAGAACATGTGGGATATTATTATATTTTCCAATATATTCCATTACCCCTAGATAATTACGGGTTAGATATCTGGACGACGAATCTTTCACTATACCTATCAATAAGACATCATGCATCCAACATTCTTCTATCAAAGCTCTTATACCAACACTGATTAGAAATCTAAGATCATTTGGAGACATCCATCTTTCCTCAACTTCTCCTTCTGGATTTTTCTTTTTGTAAATTAATGCATCTGGTTTCTTATCTTTAAAAAGCCTCTTACAGATATGTTCGAATAGACCAACAGTATATTCCCAAGAACCATCATATTCATCATTAAAATATAAATTATCTGCATCAATATATGATATGGGCTCGCTCTGATTTAGTGGATCATCTGATTCTATATTCTTATTAGTTAAATAATTTATTCTGCTAAGCAATTCTTTCTCGCTTAATTCTAATTCTGATGCAAGAGATGATATTTTTTGTGGCGAGTTCTCCTGTAGCTTCCACAATACATAATTGTAAACCCTATATTTCTTTTTTGAAGGGATGGCCAATTGTTTATTGTAAGGATGGGAATAAGCAATGATAATGTCTTGTGCAGTAAGCGTCCTCATTTGATACCTATATCCTATTAAATTTATCTTCTTATACTTCACATCATTACTGTTCATAACACTGCTCATCGATTGATCCCATAACAATATCTTTGGTCGAAGATCAGAAGATTTCACCAACATGTATGCTTGAAATACTTCAGCTAACTCCATTAATTGGACATGAATATTCGATAGATTAATCACTTTTTGATCATCAGAAATAACAAAGGGATCATCTATTGTTTCATTTAATTCTGCAAACGGAATTGGAACATAGGCAACCATACTTACATCCTCATCCGGGGACCATGGCTCATAAATGAACCTCTTATCTGACTTACTAAAATCGATAATGCCTCTAATAGGATATGAAGCACCAAAGAAAACCATATAATCTTGGAGCTGCTTTTTGTAACAAGAACCATCTACGGCAGCAAATCTAACTTTATCTGCTTGAAAAAATTGCTCAGCAAGCATTTTTACCCTGTTAAAATTTCTCAAGTCATATCTTCTTATTAAATTCTTAAAAAAACAATCATAGAATTGTTTTGCATTTTTAAATCTCTCCTTCTTGATTTGTTCATATCTATTTCTTGAGCCATTTAATGCATCTCTATATTTTCCTAATGTTACACTTATCTGTGACGGCATATTTTAGCACCATTAAATAATTTTATTAATGTTTGAAACCTCATTCTACCATATCTAAATATCGGTACACAACA
>JAGGZO010000083.1 GCA_021161995.1 Candidatus Aenigmatarchaeota archaeon | reverse complement strand
ACTTTTAATATTTCAAGTAAAAGATTGTCAAAAAATAAAACGATTATCACAATTAAATTGGATAATAAAAGTTTCTTAAACTGCTCATTCAATGGCAGTATATCACCGATGTACCTATTATTAAGTGCATGGGGGTGGGATTATAATGATATTATTTCTTATTATTTCTCAAACTTCAGTATGCATATTATTGAGAAGAATTTTCCGATGTCAAAACTAAATTCTGGCATTCCAATAATAACTTCTTCATTCAATCAAGACAACATCTACCTATCGATAAATAACCCAATACTATTCATTGACACATGCAACAAACTAATACTACAAAAATTTGAACTACTATATGGCAACACAACAGTTTCATTCACACCAACATGCCATGAATCGCCATATAACGTGTATAATTACGAACAACTTTTGGATTCTCTTGAAATAAACAATAGCATAACAGTCTATTCAAACGATACAGAAACATTGCTATACGCATATCTACTTGCAACCAAACTAAATTTACCGTTGATAAAATTTCCATCCGAATCACAAGTCAAAAAATTCCATCCTATACATAATATAACGTCTAAAGACCAAGCTATTCAACTGTATATTTCAGAAGTAAAAAACTCAGGCAAAGAAATAGAAAAAATAGTTGTAGCAAATATAAATTCACAAAACTCATTTTTGGCAGCCCGTTTAGCTGCTTCCATTGATGCATTCCCAATATTCGTGAACATAAGTGAACCAAAATATACTAAAAACATAACAGAAGCAAACAACATGAATAAGGTTTTTGAGATAAGAGAGAAGATAATAAGAAGCGTTGATGATCTGTCCGAAAAAGGCTTCTTTTATAAATCAATAAATTTTTTGCTAGATAACAAACTACCAAAAGTAATAATCATTGGACAAGAAATACCCTATTTCGAATTTCCAGAAACAATAGATAAATTATCACTAACTTGCTATGCCGGTTTTTGTGATGATTACATCTTAACAGATTCACCGTACTGCAATTTTAACGAATCATTAACAAACGTAACAGAAGAATTACTTCTGCAACATGGTATATGTTCGAGAATCATTGGATCACCAGAAGAAATCTCATTCCAAACAGAATTGTTTAGAAAAAACAGAACAATACCAAAAGAAATGCTAATAATAAATGATTATTCAGACCTACCAATATTATCTTGGTTGTCATTCAGCAATATGGCACTTGGCTACAAAACATATGTCGAACTAGCAAAACAAAATGTCAATGTAACTAGAATGGTAGAGAGAAGAGCACCCTATGAAGAAATCAATACATCAACAATAATAAAAATAGTTAAAGAGCTGATGAATGAAACAAAAGATTTAGATGAAGATGATCAATTCTCTAAAATACTAACTGCATTAAACTTCCTAAAGTCAGTTATAAAAGAGGTTACATACATGTATGAATATGATTGGTATAACGGCCTAAAAAGATTCAAAGAATCAGGCTTTTCTGATTTTTCAATAGAACTATTTCCCAACATCAATGAAAGTAAAATAAATGATTATAAAACGATCATATATATCGCAAACTATTCACGTAATAACTGGTATCTGAATAACAAATCATATAACTTCTCGGAGTTAAACAATAGTATCTACTTCGTCTATAACCTCCATGCTAATTCTGTAAATACAACATCAAATAGCCTGATAAGAAATGGTAACATAGTCGTATCATCTTTATCGTCTAACGTTGTTCCAGGATATAACGCATTTGCTGCAAAAATCTTACTAAAAAATACTTCTTACTACATAGGTTATTCATCAACATATGCCAAGAATTATTTTCTTGGATTGCATTATTTCTTAAAGTCTGAAGGGAAAATATTTGAAAATCCTCCTATGAATCCGTATTACAAGTTATCAGCATCACTCGAACTAAACACTCTACCATCACTATCTTTCGTAGAAAGACCAATCATCCAAAAAGAAAACTTACCAGAAATAAAATACTCTGACATCATAATATTAAACGGGTCCTATCAGGTAAACTGCAGATTCTTCGAATACATGAACCGAACGCTGATTCTATGTAGTGAAGATTATATAAGATTAGAAGGCTTCCCAGAAATACCAATATTCTATAAAACAATAGAATTGCCAATAAATTCAGATGTGAAAAGCGTTGAAATAATTCCTGAATATGAGCATGTGGAAAATGTATACATACCGTTAATCGGAAACGAAAGCAACTTTACAAAGTTTCCAAGTAATTTTGTGTTTTCCAAAAATTATAAATCATTCTCTAACAAAACAATCATAGAAATAATATATTCGCCAATCATATATTATAAAAACAATTCTGCAGACATCCTAAATGGCATAAAGTATGAAATAAAGTACGATGTCCCTTTTGAAATACTATCTTTCAAAATATTTAACAAAGATAATGTAACAGGCCTATTAAAGTTGTATTCAAACAAAAAGCAGAAATTAAAAACACTAATTCTGATAAAAAATTCCAACACAAATAAAACAATAGAAGATTTCTTAGATGTTTCTAAAGGTATAAATTACAAAAAAGTTTATCTTAGGGATTTGGATAATGGTATGTACAACATAACTGTGTTGCTTTATAACAACAATTCATTAGTAAGAAAAAACTTTGAAGTAATTGTTAGT